>JAISYB010000196.1 GCA_031270215.1 Streptococcaceae bacterium
TGAGTGACTTTGATGTGATTTTTATTGTCAATCTATTTGGGGCTTGGATTAAGGAAAAGGAAGAATTATTGCTGGAGAATACGCAAGCGATTAAGTATTTATTCACTTACTTTCCAGAGGATAACGCCTTTGACTTATTTAATGAGGTTATTTCTTTTTCAACATTTGACACCGTTTTATATTCCGTTTCCCACTCACAGCGAATCATGATGCTTTGGATTGCTTTGCTGCGTATTTATTTACAACATCATTAATTGGCTGCTAAAATCCATTTTCAAGTTTGTGAAAATGGATTTTATTGCTTTCCGCTTTTGGCGGCTCTATAATCTAGCTAGTTTTAATTGTTGCTATTTAAATCCAAAAAGGAGCCGTGTATGAACAAATTAATGAACTTTGTCAATGACAAAATGATGCCGATGATGCTGAAGATTTCAACACAAAGACATTTGAGTGCTGTAAGAGATGGCTTGATTGCGACGATTCCAATCACGATTATAGGTTCGATTTTTATCTTGATTGCCTATCTGCCAGCACCTCAAAGCTATGTAGATTTTTTAGCAAAACATCCTGAAGTTATGAGTAAGCTGATGATTCCATTTGGTATGAGCATGAGTTTGTTTGCTATTTACTCAACCTTTTCAATTGGCTTAAGCTTAGCGAAATCCTATCAGCTTGACGGTTTAACAGGTGGAGTGACGGCATTATTTACTTTCTTAGTCTCACTGAATTTAACGACAACCGAAGCAGGCAGTAGTGTGATTATGACTGAGTATCTTGGTGGTGGCGGGATGTTTACCGGTATCTTGGCAGCTTTTTTGGCAGTAGAAATACTGCGTTTATGTAAGAAATACAAAATCACAATTAAATTACCTGAACAAGTGCCAAGTAATGTTAGTAGTAGCTTTGAGGGTTTAATTCCGATAGTGATTTCAGTCTTGATTGTTTGGTTGATTGTTCACATTTTTAATTTTAATATTAACGCATTGATTAGCTCTTTAATTACACCGCTTCTAAGCGTATCAGCTAATTCGTTATTAGGTTTGATGATTTTTGTTATTTTATCAGTTGTTATGTGGCTGTTCGGTATTCATCCTCAGATACTGGCAACGATTATGCTACCTGTTTGGATGGTAAATGCTGAAGCAAATATGGCAGCAGCTCAAGCAGGAAATGCGATTCCAAATATTGGTGTACAGGCATTTATCTTTACTTTTATCTGGATTGGCGGCGGTGGCGGCACGCTTTCTCTTTGTACTCTGATGTGCTTTTCAAAGTCGAAGTTTTTAAAACAATTAGGAAGATTGAGTATTGTTCCAGGTATTTGTAATATCAATGAGCCGTTATTATTTGGCTTGCCAATTGTCTTAAATCCAGCCTTAGCCATTCCTTTTGTAATTGCGCCGATTGTTAGTACTCTAACGACTTATTTTGCCTTTACCACTGGGTTAGTGCCTGGTATGGCTTATCCATTAGCCGCGGTTTGGACAGTGCCAGGTTTATTTGCCGGCGTGATTGCGACAGCTAGTATTAAGGCTGCCATCCTAGTCTTGATAAACTTTACAACCTCACTAGTGATTTATTACCCGTTTTATAAAGCTTATGAAAATCGCCTTTATTCAGAAGAGCAAGGGCAAGCTGAGGTAGCGAAATGAAATTACCAAAGAACCCAACTCAATTTCCCGAAAATTTCTTTTGGGGCGGTGCAGTAGCTGCCAATCAAATTGAGGGGGCATATCAAGCAGACGGAAAAGGCTTATCCGTTGCAGACATCAATCGTTTTAGAGATGATATTAATATTAGTGAAAAGGCAAATACGGAGGAAACGCTGACAGATATTTTCTTTGCAGTCAATGATCAAAAAGGAATTTATCCAAAACGTTCAGGCATAGATTTTTATCATCATTATCAAGAGGATTTGGCTTTATTAGCAGAAAGCGGAATGAATGCCTTTAGAACCTCGATTAGTTGGGCTAGAATTTTTCCAAATGGTGATGATGAAAAACCAAACGAAGCGGGGCTACAGTTTTATGACCGATTAATTGATGAAATGATAAAAAACGGTATGGAGCCGCTAATTACTATTTCACATTACGAAATGCCGCTTAATCTAGCGATTACCTATAAAGGCTGGTCTAATCGCAAGTTGATAGATTTTTATCTACGCTTTGCAACGACACTCTTTAAACGCTATCAAGGGAAGGTTAAGTATTGGATTTTAAGCAATCAAATCAACTTAGTTACCTTTGAGTCATTTAATCATTTGGGAATCCCAAAAGACAGTGTTGATAATTTAGAAGAAGCTAAGTTTCAAGGTGTGCACAATGAATTAGTTGCTTGCGCGCAAGCGATCAAAGCTGCCAAGGCGATTGATTCAACTTATCAAATCGGAATGATGAATTGCTACAGTGCGGTTTATCCAAAATCAGCACGACCGGAGGATAATCTAGCTGCGCTGAAATTTAATCAAATCTACGAGTATTATTTTAGTGATGTCAGCGCTCGCGGTGCATATCCAAAATACATGTGGCGCTACTTTGAAGAAAATAACATTAAATTAGTGCTTGGAGAAAATGATTTGGCGGATTTGAAGCACACAGTTGATTTTGTTTCATTTTCTTACTATTACACTCGAATGATTGGGGCGGAAAATTTAAAGCCTGAAATCAATCCCAAGCTAGAAGCAAATGAATGGGGCTGGAGCTATGATCCAATTGGTCTGAGAATTGCCTTGAATCATTACTATGACCGTTATGGCTTACCGATAATGATTACTGAAAATGGGATGGGCTTTTATGAAGAATTAGGAGAAGACAAAACAATAAAAGACGACTATCGAATTGATTTTTTACGCTCGCATATCCAGCAAATGAAAGAAGCAATCTATGACGGTGTGGCGCTGATTGGTTATTATCCTTGGGGGCCGATTGATTTAGTCAGCTGTTCCTCTTCAGAGATGAGTAAGCGCTACGGATTTATTTATGTTGACCTAGATGACTATGGGAACGGTACAGGGCAACGCTATAAAAAAGCAAGCTTTGATTGGTACAAGCAAGTCATCGCTTCAAATGGAGAAATACTTTAATTTCCAAAAGAGTCGTTTGGCAATAAAACGCTAAACGATTTTTTTGTTGACTAGTCCGTTAAGACACATTGCCACTAGCTTTTCCGTAAATGCCATAGGAAAGCGAAAATTTTTCGAGCATTAGCAAATATTGACAACAATTTCCTAATTGCTACGTCGTTAAATGCTGAAGCCCACCTTTTTTATGTTTGCTTATAAACAGCTAGATCCGTAACATAAGCCACTAAATTTCAAATTTATGTTATAATTCTTTTAAAAGTACCTTGTTATCATTGATTTGAAGCTATTTTTTTCAGTAAAATAAAAAGATAACGAGTTTCAAGAAAGAGGAGTATATGAAAAATAATAGAGAAGTAAGCAAAAAAAGTTGGTTATTTAAGCTGATTTTGGACAGCAAGGCAATATCTGGCTTTTTGATTTTATTGCTATTTTTGCTAATTATTTTGGTTTTCACTAAGGTTGCGTATATTTTTGAACCTATTGGACAGTTCATCGCAATACTTGGTTTTCCGATTATTTTGGCAACTGTATTTTACTATTTATTCAAACCATTTATTGATTTTGCAGAAAAAAAAGGCATTTCACGACTTATTTCAACAATTATTTTATTTGTCATTTTAGTTGCTCTAATCATTTGGGGGCTGGTTGTCTTAATTCCTAATATTGAAAAACAAATTTTAAGCTTTATGAATAATGTGCCGCGATACATGCATGTCATTGATGCTAAGGTTCGCGAATTACTTGAAAATCCGATGTATGACTCTTTGCGGCCACAGCTAGATAAATTTAGCGGTAGTATCAATCAGAAAGTCATTGATTACGCACAGGATTTTTCAACACATGCATTTAGTGGCTTTAGCCAATTTTTAGATAGAATTACGACGATTTTAGTTGGCATTATTACTATGCCGTTCATTTTATTCTATCTTTTAAAAGACGGTGACAAGCTATTACCGTACGCTACGAGCTTTTTGCCTGTGAAATGGCGGAAGCAGACTACCAATATTTTAAGGGAAATCGACCAACAAATTTCGTCATATATTCGTGGTCAAGTGATGATTGCAATGAGTGTTGCGGTTTTATTCATCATCGGCTTTAGCATTATCGGCTTAGATTATACAATAACGATTGGTATTTCGGCTGGAATTTTAAATATGATTCCATACTTAGGGTCATTTCTAGCAATGATTCCTGCGATTATTTTGGGAATTGTAGCAGGTCCTGTGATGCTGATTAAGGTAATTATCGTTTTCATCATTGAGCAAACGATTGAAGGTCGAGTAATTTCACCGCAAATTTTAGGGTCACAGCTCAAGATTCATCCGATAACTATTATTTTTGTTCTATTAACCAGTGGCAAATTATTTGGCATTTTTGGCGTCATTGTCGGCATTCCGCTTTACGCCTCAATTAAAGTTATCGTGACCCACTTATTTAAATGGTATCGCAGCGTTTCTAGCTTCTACTCAGACGAGGACAAAGAAATGCCAGATTTCAAGCAAATCAATGACGATATTAACAACTCATCAATATAAAGCGAGTTTACCGATGAAAATTACCTTTAATCATACTGATTTTTATTATGGAGAAACAATTTATAAAAGACTTGAAGCACTTAGTAAGCGGCGAGTAATCGTCTTTAGTGATTTAATTATTTACGAAAATTTTCAAGCGAAATTGGAAACAATGCTAGAAGCAGATTGGTTGATTGTGCCTAAAGGCTTTGAAGCATTTGAAACAATCAAAGAATTAGCCAGTTTTATTGCGAGAAAAAATGTCGCTGATTTACTGATCATCGGTCAGCCTGATTTACTTGACTTAGGTTTGTTTGTCGCAGGTAATACAAAAATTGAAAACTGTTATCTGTTTCCAACAGGATTTGATGACTTGCCACGATTTATCAAGGGAGAAAGTACAATATTCTCAGAGAATGCGCTTATTCTACAAAATAAAATCACACCGGCTTGGCTTGATTTTGATTTTCATTTTTTTGAAGCAAGCAATCAAGATTTATTGAGCTTATTTGTAAGACTAATTGAAATATATTATTTTGATTTAAAAAGTGATTTAAATGAGCTGTTTTTTGAATTTAGGACACGTGATGAGCTGACACACCGCAAGCTCTATACTTATGTGGGAAAAGTTGCGGAAACGGAAATTTTTAATCATGACTTTTTCTATTTTAAACGCTTATTGCTAAATGCCTTTAAGCGAATCATGGCAGAAAAAGACATTAAAATGACGGCATTTTTAATCCATATCTATCTTCTCAAAAAGTATTTTGCCGTTGAATTTAAACTTGATAATCTGCTCAAATGGGTTAGTCATTTGGGATTTCAACTAGAAATTCCGGAAAAGTTAAGCTTGACACGACTGATTGATCAGATGATGTTGGCTTTTAACGGCAAAATGAATTTATTCAATCCGAATACTAATCAATTGGAAACACTGGAAATCGGTGAAATCGAAGTGCTGAATGTTTTACAGGAATACAAAGAATGGATTAAAGGGGCGTTTGATGAGCAGTCAAAAAGTAATTGATGCTATCTTGAATCAAGATTTAGCAGATGCAGAGTTGAATTTAGAAATCGCATTAAAAAATGAATCCGCCGAGTCATTAGAATCCTTAGGGGACGCGTTGCTCCGCTTAGGTTTTATCCAATGGGCAAAACGAGTTTATCTACAGCTTAAGTCTATTTTGCCTCAGTATTTTCGACTTAATCTATCTCTTGCAGAAATTGAGATTGAGGAAGGAAACAGCGAAGTAGCATTAGCTTATTTACTGGATATTCCAAAGTCAGACGAAAGTTATATCAATGGCTTAATGCTTCAAGCAGACTATTACGAAGATGAAGGCTTCATTGATGTTAGCGAATTAAAGCTTAAAGAAGCTGTTGAATTAACCGATGAACCACTCGTTCGTCTGGGATTAGCTGAAATACTTTTTACAGAAGGAAAATTTAAAGAAGCGATTAATCACTATGCAACGCTTGAAGCAAATGAGATTTTTAATGAAGCACGAATTTCGATTTATGAAAGAATCGGAACATGCTATGCCTATCTTGGCAAATACGAGCATGCGATTTCATTTTATGAAAAAGCGCTTGAGGTCGAAGTTAATGGGCAGCTATTATGGGAGATGGCAAATTTATATTATTCTCTTGGTGAATTTGAGCGTGCTAATATTTATTTCAAGCAACTGCGTTTATTAGAACCGGATTTCAATAACTACCAATATTTATATGCGAAATCTCTAGTCGAAGAAGAAATGCTGGCTGAAGCCTATGAAATGATTAAAGATGGTTTAAAAAACGATAGCTATCAAGCTAAAAATCTTCATCTTGCTTCAGAGATTACTTATCGTCTGCATTTATCTGATGAGGCTGAAGCTTACCTTTGGCAGTCATTAAAACTGGCGGATAAATATGAAGAAACTCTGACACGTTTATCAACATTATTGCTTGAAAAAGCGGATTTTATTGGGGTGAAAAATCTCTTGGCAGAGGAAAGCGAGCTATCAAGTATCGCACTTTGGAATTTGGCTAAAGCATATCAAGCGCTAGATGATCGTAAGGCTGCATTTGAACAATATCAAGCAGCAATCGAAGATTTAAGTGAAAATCCAGATTTTTTGAAGGATTATGCCTTCTTTATCAAAGAAAATGCTTTGAAATCAAATGTGATTGAATTATTAACTAATTATTTAGCAACCAATCCAAGTGATTTTGAAATTGCAGAACTTTTAAATGCTTTTAACAATGATGAATTAGCGTATTAAAGGGAGAAAATGTGATAAAAGAACAGTTGATTGAAGTACGAAAAACATTTAATTTTCACAAACGTGAGCTCTATTTTATTTTGGATTATCTAATTGAACACCCAGCTATTTTGAAAAATGCGCATTTGACCAATACCCCCATCAAGCCTTATTTGCTCATTCAAGAGGATTTACCGCAAATCGTTTTCGAGAGCTTGGAGGTTAAAATCAGTGAGGAATTACGGTTAATTGAGCATTTGAAACGACATTTTAACCAACCATTTGATTTAAAAATTGTGACCCAAAAAAACTTAGAGCAAGAAATGTTGAATTTGGAGAAATTGAAGTCACAAATTAACTTAGCGATTGATTTACAAGACGAAGCTTTATTCAATGAATTAACAGAAAAGTTACAGAATTTGACTAATTAACCGCCATGTTTTATTTCACAAAATAGCTTAAAGATGATATGCTAGTGGTGTGAAATCAAGAGTTTAAAAAGTAGTAGCAAGCTGGAGCTGGTGGTGGATATTTTTGCTTGCTTAAGAGGTGATAAAAGAAATTATCACTGCGTTTTACAAGTGTCCGGAGATTTATCTAGGTCTTTAGTTAACAGACACAGCAGTCTACTATGAATTACAAACAATAAAAAGGGTTGAGGACTTATCCTCAATCTCGTTTTTTTACTCAATATGAGTCGTTTTAGGAGGGGTGCCGGAGTGAAAAAATTTTCATCAGAAGAAATTGAAACAATCAAAAATTCAGTTAATATTGTTGACATAATCGGTAGAGATGTTACATTATCAAAAAGCGGCAAAAATTATCATGGTCTATGTCCTTTCCATAATGAAAAGACACCATCCTTTAGCGTCAACGAAGAACATCAATTTTTCCATTGCTTTGGTTGTGGCAAATCCGGCAGTGTTTTTGATTATCTCATGCTCCAAAAAAACATTGATTTTATTGCGTCACTCAAAGAAGTTGCCGAAATAGGCAACGTGAAGTTTGACTTTGAAGATAATCGACCACAAAATATCAATCCAAATCAGCGTTTGTATGACATTCATCAAGAAGTCGCCACCCTTTTACAGCATTTTTTGATAAATACCGAGTACGGAGTTGAAGCATTAGCTTATTTAAAGAAGCGTGGCATAACTAGTGAAATTATCGAACACTTTAAAATCGGCTTCAATCCTCCGGGTAATCAAAACCTACTTGAAAAAATATTAACTGGTAGAGGTTATACGCAGGAAGAATTATTGCAGTCTGGTATTTTTAACCAAGGTAAAACCGGTGAACTAAGAGAAATTTTCTACAACCGAATTATTTTCCCTTTGTATAACGAGTTTGGACAAGTCATTGCCTTCTCAGGAAGGGCAATGAGTGATAATCAGCGCGCCAAATATTTAAATTCCCCGCAAACGAAGATTTTCAACAAAAGCTATGAATTATTTCATCTCAATGAAGCTAAACCGGTGATTCGAAAGACATCAGAGGTTTTTGTAATGGAAGGCTTTATGGACGTTATCGCAGCATATAAAGTCGGCGTTATTAATACTGTTGCATCAATGGGAACAAGCTTGACCGAAAATCATATCACACGTTTAATTAAAACTGCCAAAAAAATAATCTTTGCTTTTGACGGTGATGATGCTGGCATTAATGCAGCATACAAAGCCGTACAGCTAGTTAATCATCGTACTCAGACAGAAATCGTTACCTTTCCGGAACGGCTTGATCCAGATGAATATCTTAAAAAATACGGCACGGAAGCTTTAGTTAATTTATTACAGCATGCTAGAACCTCAGAGATTAGCTTTTTGATTAATTTTATAAAAAATAAATATAATTTAGCAAATGAAACAGAGCAGCTAAGCTTTGTTGAGGAAGCTTTACCACTCATCAGTCGAGTAAAAAGCTTGGTGGAGCAAGATGTCTATCTTAATCAAATCATTAAGCTTGCACCAATGGTTTCAAAGGAATCATTGCTTGATGAAATTAATCAAAATAATAATCAGAACAGTCAAAATCTTCCCTATCAACCAAAGACACGATCAAAACCACGATTGCCAGCTCAAACAAAATCAATTCACCTTCAGCAATCTCGCTTGGAAAAAGCTGAAAGACAGCTGCTGGCTAGAGTTTTAAAAAGCGAAGCAATCTTAAGGCAATTGATAGCAAACGAAAAATTTAATTTCAAACATGTGATTTATCAAAAAATTTATGTGCAAATCATCACTTGTTTTCTGAAAAATGGTATAATAGTGACTGCAGATGTTTTGACGTCGCTAGAAGAGGATGAAGCACGTTCTGTTTTAACTGAAATCAGTAATTTAAATTTAGACGATAAAGTAACCGAGGGAGAAATTCAGGATTTAATAGTATTGATTGAAAAACAGTTGATAGTCGACCGATTAAACGATTTAGTTGAAAAGCAGAAGCAAGCAAAGGAAAATGGAAATTTTGAGAGTGAATTAAGTTTTGGTCTTGAAATTATTCAATTACAAAAACAGATAAAAGAGGGATAAATAATGCCAAAAAATCAAAAAGATGTTACGACTTTTGATGTTGCAGTAGCAGAGTATATTAGAGCTAATAAAGCGACCGGTCAAGTTGTTATTGATGATTTGACAGATAAATTGGTCACACCATTTGCAATAGATGCCGAAAAGATGGAGAAATTATATCAAAAAATTCAAGATGCCGGTATTAGTATCGTCGATGCTGAGGGTAATCCGAGTGCGGAAATACTAAAGCTTGAAGAAACCAAACAAAAAGTCAGTGAAACCGAAGATTTATCTGCACCAACCGGTGTCAAGATTAACGATCCGGTAAGAATGTATTTAAAGGAAATTGGTCGAGTACCTCTTTTAAATAGTGACGAAGAAATTACGCTTGCCATTGCGATTACTCAGGGAGACGAAATCGCTAAGCAGCGTTTAGCAGAAGCTAATTTACGTCTAGTTGTTAGTATTGCAAAACGTTATGTGGGTCGTGGCATGCAGTTTTTAGATTTAATCCAAGAAGGTAATATGGGATTGATGAAAGCCGTTGAAAAATTTGATCACACCAAGGGATTTAAGTTTTCAACTTATGCAACATGGTGGATTCGTCAAGCAATTACCCGAGCGATTGCCGATCAAGCGCGAACCATTCGTATTCCGGTTCACATGGTCGAAACGATTAATAAACTGATTCGTATCCAGCGACAATTACTTCAAGATTTAGGACGCGAACCTACTCCGGAAGAAATTGGTCAAGAAATGGAGCTACCGGTTGAAAAAATTCGGGAGATTTTAAAAATTGCTCAAGAGCCTGTATCACTTGAAACACCAATTGGTGAAGAAGACGACTCTCATCTTGGCGACTTTATTGAAGATGATAATGCGACCAGTCCGGCTGACCATGCGACTTACCAAATGCTAAAGGAGCAGCTGGAAGATGTTCTTGATACACTGACTGACCGAGAGGAAAATGTATTAAGATTACGCTTTGGTTTAGATGATGGACGGACACGGACACTAGAAGAAGTAGGAAAAGTATTTAATGTGACACGTGAGCGAATTCGTCAAATCGAAGCTAAAGCATTACGAAAATTGCGCCACCCGAGTCGTTCAAAACAACTCAAGGATTTCTTAGAATAAACGAAATTCAAGATAAACCCTAAATATTCAGATAAACAAACGCATGAAATCAACGTTTACTTAAACGACTTTCATGCGTTTTTCCTATTGTTATCATAATAAATAAGCGTTTATATAAATTTTCTATCATATGATAGGTAAATTATGGCTTGTAAATAAAAAAATAGCGTGTTACCCTTTTCCTAGGTTATCAATATCTTCATTTGCCACTCATTTTTTTGGAATATTATTACTTCATTTTCACAAAATAAAGCTGGCTTACGAAGAAATAAGAAATTGGGGAGAGTGTTTTATGGGGAAATTAAAAGGAACTACAGGAATTTTGTTAGGTGTTTTAGCGTTAAATACGTTATCGCCGCTACTTTTGCTACAATCGGTGTCTGCTGAGGAAAGTCAACAGACTTCCCTTCAGAAACAAGTGGCAAAAGCAGAAAAGGAACTTGCCAAGCTGAGTGGGAAAAATGAGATAAACTCAGATGAAGTCAGCTCATCACTTGACAAAGCTTCAAAAGAGCTTCAGGAGGAACAAGATAAAGAGTTAACCGAGCGGATAAAAACTCAATTATTAGAAAAAGGCTATACATCGGAACAAATCGAACAGGCGGATTTGGATAATGAACCTGTAAAAGTATTTGTGCAATTAAAAGAAGATGCTGCAGTTAAGGATACTTCTAACGTAAAACAGGATAAAAAAGGGGCGCAAAAGATTAATCGGGCTGTACATGATGTGATTAATAAACAATCAAATATCAAAAAAGCAGTCAAAAATATCACGAAAAAGAATGTTGGTCGTTCTTATGGCTATTTATACAACGGTTTTTCGACAGAAGCGACAAAGAGTGAAATAACAAAAATCAAGGCACTTTCAAATGTTCAGTCGGTTAGTGTCGCGCGGACATACACAATAACGGATTCTAATTCGAATCAATTAGGAAATGTTGACGGTGCATGGAATAACGCAACTTATCCGGTGAAAGGTGAAAAAACGGTCATTTCCATTATTGATAGTGGGATTGATGTCAATCATAAGGATTTACGACTTTCAAAAGAAACCGAGCCGGCGCTTTCAAAGGACGTCGTGCAGGCTGCAATTGAAGGAGATGCACAAACGCAAGGACTGTCGTATGGAAAATATTACACCTCAAAAGTACCGTATGCCTATAATTATGCGGATCATAACGATGTTGTCTATGATAACGGGACAAATGGAATGCACGGTATGCACGTTGCCGGGATTGCAGGGGCAAATGGTGAGAATGCAGACAATGTTAATTCTGTCGTAGGTGTTGCACCGGAAGCTCAGTTTTTAGATATGAAGGTATTTTCTAATACAAGTATTTATGCTTACGCAGAAGATGTGATTGCGGCGATTGAAGATTCTGTTCGTTTGGGAGCGAATGTTATCAATCTGTCCTTGGGTGCTAGTAATGGTTCAGAAACAAACGATCCTGAGCAGATTGCCATCAAAGAGGCGGCAAAAAAAGGCGTAGTAGCCGTAATCGCTGCAGGAAATTCAGGCGCCTTTGGCGGTGTGGAAAACCAAGATAAAGCAA
>JAISYB010000010.1 GCA_031270215.1 Streptococcaceae bacterium
AGACCAAATGAGCGAACCCATGCACGAACTAGTAAATCACTGCCTGCTTTGGTAGATGAGTATGGCGAGCTTGGGTTATAGGGTGTTTTGTCTGTAAATTTCTCGCCAGCGCCTTCACCGTGCCCAGGTAAATCTTCACGCAATGGCAAATCACCGTAGACCTCATCTGTTGAAACATGGTGAAATCTCACATCATATTTTCTAGCTGCTTCGATTAGCGTAAAGGTTCCGATTAAGTTGGTCTGAACAAATGGCGAAGGATCTTTGAGCGAGTTATCATTGTGACTTTCAGCTGCGTAGTGAACGATTGCGTCGGTTTCCTGTACTAAGCGCTCAACTAGCTCGCTATCAGCAATATCCCCTACGACTAACTCTACTCTATCCCCTAAAATACTTTTGATATTTTCAATATTGCCAGCATAAGTTAATTTGTCAAGTACAGTTATTTTTATTTCTGGGTGGTTGTTATAAACGTAATGTACAAAGTTGGAGCCGATAAATCCGGCACCGCCTGTCACGATTATCTTTTTCATATTACCCTCCTAATAGTAGTTTATTAATTGTTTTTTAGTGTTGTAATACATCATCACTCAATTGCTTTGTCTGCTGTTTGATAAAGCAAACTGTTTGTTGACGCTTGGATAAGTCTTATTTAATTTGATTTCATCAAACCTTGATAAAGATTAACAGCTAACATTGCAATCGTTGTTAAACCTTCTACTCCATTAAATCTCCCCATAAATAAAAGGGTTTTCTGCTTCAAATTCTGTAAATGTTGGCTGCTTGGCGTCCTTTTCACTCGTGATTGCTTGTTCTAAGTCAATCGGCCATTTGATGTTTAACTCTGGTGATTTAAAGCTAATTCCGCCGTCTGCTTCTGCATTATAGGGATTGTCGCATTTATATAAGAAATTAACATTGGGCGTCAGTGTTACAAATCCGTGCGCATAGCCTTTTGGCACTAGTAGTTGACGATGATTGAACTCGCTCAAAATGAAACCCTCATGTTTACCATAGCTTGGAGAGCCTTTGCGCATATCAACAATCACATCTAAAACTGCACCAGTCACTACGCGGATAAGCTTGGTTTGAGCAGCTTGTCCCTTTTGAAAATGCAACCCTCGAACCACACCAGCCTCTGCGCTTAAGCTGTGATTATCTTGAATAAATTCAAAATCAATTCCCGCCGCTTTAAAATCCTCATCCGAATAGCTTTCCAAAAAAAAGCCTCGATGATCGCCGAAGACGGCAGGTTCTATGATTTTAACGTCAACTAAGCTCGTTTCCGTCACTTTTATTTTTCCCATGACACACTTTCCTTTTCAATTAATTTGCACTTACGCTTCGTCAATCAAGCGTAATAAATATTGCCCATATTCATTCTTTTTAAGTGGCTGTGCCAGCTCTTTAACCTGTTCTTTGGTAATATAGCCTTTTCGATAAGCAATTTCCTCAAGATTTGCAACCTGCATGTTCTGCATTCTTTGGACCGTTTCGATATATTGTGCTGCTTCAAGCAGACTTTCGTGCGTCCCTGTATCCAACCATGCAAACCCTCGACCCATTAACTCAACCGAAAGTGTTCCACGTTCTAAATAAACTTTGTTGACATCAGTAATTTCTAATTCGCCACGCGGTGACGGCTTGATATTTTTAGCAATCTCAACAACGTCATTGTCATAAAAATAAAGCCCCGTAACTGCATAATTTGATTTTGGCTGCGTTGGTTTTTCTTCAATTGAAACAGCAGTCATCTGATTATCGAACTCAACAACGCCAAAACGTTCCGGATCAGACACGTGATAGCCAAATACTGTTGCGCCCTTTTCTCTTTGCGCTGCAGACTCTAACATCTTAGAAAGTCCTGGTCCGTGATAAATATTGTCTCCTAGAACTAAGGCAACTGAATCATTGCCAATAAATTTCTCACCAATGATAAAGGCTTGTGCCAATCCGTCTGGACTTGGCTGCACTGCGTACTGCAGATTAATTCCAAGCTCTGAGCCGTCCTGTAATAAATCCTTAAATCTCGGTGTATCCTGCGGCGTTGAGATAATCAAAATATCCTTAATTCCCGCCAACATCAGCGTTGACAATGGATAATAAATCATTGGTTTATCATACACCGGCATCAATTGCTTACTCACTGCACGTGTTACTGGATAAAGCCTTGTTCCGCTTCCGCCAGCCAAAATTATTCCTTTCATATTCAGCCTCCATTAGTTTTTTCCTTGTTAATTATCACACACTTCTAGTGGTTTTTAAAGTATTTTCCCTCATTTCTTTAGCTAACAAGTCATCTGCGTGTCTGTCGGAACTTTAGTTAGAAGACTCTTAACCAATAGTATTGTGAATTCAAGAGGAAATTTCAAAGGAAAAAACGCTAAAACAATAATGTTCTAACGTGTTTTTCTAAATTTCGATTTGTCGATAAAGGTTTCAATCAGATTTCAAAGCTCATTTGACTAAATCAGGGTACATTTCTTTAGCAAGCTTTTCTACACCGTCTAACGACTGATAACTATATCCAAAAAGATAGTTGTAGTCCACAATATAAACCTGTTTATTCTTGAATGCTTTCATATTTGAAACTTTTGAACTCTTTAGAACGCCTTCAAGCATTTTCTCTGCGCCACTTTCTTTTTCATTATAACCATCCCATTTTGGAATGATTAAGACATCTGGATTAGCAACAATCAGCGTTTCTAAACTCAGCATACCTGTTGGTTCACTGAACACATGTTTCAATTTCAACATTTTAAAAATGCTAAGAGAGAAGGTATCATCCGTTAATGAATAAGCCGCAATGTCATCTGGGTCATTTGAATGGATGTAAGCGAAGGTTTTTTCCTTTTTAATCCCTTTGAGTGCATCTTCAACTTTTTTCTGACGTGCTTTAAGTTCACTTTCAAACTGTGCTGCCTTATCTTGTGCATCGAAGATTTGACCTAGATTTTCAATATCACCATAAAGCGAGTTAAACGTACCACCCTTGATTGAACTTTTCATGACGTAGGTATTGATACCCATTTCATTTAAAGAATCAACCGTTCCGACACCCCATTCGGAGTTTTCAAACAAATCGCCACGTCCAAAGATAAAGTCAGGGCTAACACTTAATGCTGTTTCCTTTGGAATATACGTAGTCGAAAGCTGATTCAATTTGGCAAATTCATCGGAAACTGAGGTATCTGCTTCACCAAAGACAGCACCGACACCACTAATTGATTTTCCTAATCCCAAGTGGAGCAATAATTCTGCCATTGGTCGCGTATTAGCCAGTACACTCTTGGGTGCCGCATCGTAGGTTTCACTTTTCTTTGTCCACTTTGTTGCACCATCTGCTTTGGCATAATTTTCTATGGTCAAAGGATAACTAGTCGCTTCACTTTGCGTATCTTTTGTTGCGGATTCTTTTTTATCATTACCAGCACAGCCTGCTAGAGCAATAATGCTGATCAAACCTATTATTAATAATTTAAATTTTTTCATTTCTTCTCCTTAAATCTATAATGGATATTACAAATAATAAACGAAGCCAAGCTGTTTCGTGATTGGATTTTCATAAACAGTACAGTGGACATCGAAAATATCATAAATTAATTCTGATGTTAAAATTGCCTTAGGTTCTCCCTGACTGATAATGGCGCCATCTTTTAGAGCATAAATATAATCGCAATAGCTTGCTGTCAATTCTAAATCATGCAAAGCAACCAAAACAGTAATATTCATTGCTTTTACTAACTTCAAAATCTCCAATTGGTATCGAATATCTAAATGGTTGGTTGGTTCATCCAAAATTAAGCATTTCGGATTTTGAACCATTGCCAGCTCCAAAATTACTCGCTGCTTTTCCCCACCTGAAAGCG
>JAISYB010000088.1 GCA_031270215.1 Streptococcaceae bacterium
GAAATGTTTTGGTCTAAAAGTTTCTGCCTGTTGACAACTGGTGGCGCACCCATTGATGTCATCAAAAAGTATATTCAGAATCAAGGTAATAATCACAAATAGAGAGTAGGTGAATCTTATGGAACGACTAAAAGCATATAAATTCAGAATTTATCCAACTGAAGAACAAGAAATCTTCTTTGCTAAATCTTTTGGTTGTGTCCGTAAGGTCTACAATCTAATGCTTGATGACCGAATGAAAAACTATGAAGAAACGAAAACTGATTCTTCTAAAAGAATGAATTTCCCAACGCCCGCCCAATACAAGAAAGAGTTCCCGTTTTTGAAAGAAGTTGATAGCCTTGCCTTGGCTAATGCACAACTGAATCTAGATAAGGCATATAAGAATTTTTTTAGAGATAAAACCGTTGGATTTCCTCGGTTCAAAAGTAAGAAAAATCCTGTTCAAAGTTACACAACGAATAATCAAAAGGGCACGATAGCTTTGATAGATAATAAGTTTGTCAAACTTCCTAAGTTGAAATCCTTTGTCAGAATTAAACTTCATAGACAACCTAAAGGAATTATAAAAGCTGCGACAATCTCACGTCATTCTAGCGGTAAATGTTATATTTCTTTGTTGTGCAAAGAAGAGATTAGCGAGCTGTCTAAAACCAATTCTGCGATTGGAATTGACCTCGGTATAACTGACTTTGCCATTCTTTCTGACGGTCAAAAGATCGATAATAATAAATTCACGTCAAAAATGGCAAAGAAACTTAAACGTGAACAACGTAAATTATCAAGACGTGCCTTACTGGCTAAGAAGAAGGGTATCAATTTGTTTGACGCTAAAAATTATCAGAAACAAAAACGAAAAGTAGCACGATTACATGAAAAAGTAATGAATCAGCGTAATGACTTTCTGAACAAGTTGAGTACAGAAATTATCAAAAATCACGATAGTATCTGTATTGAAGACTTGAATACGAAAGGTATGTTACGTAATCATAAATTAGCTAAAAGCATTTCTGATGTGTCATGGTCTAGTTTTGTGACGAAACTACAATACAAAGCTGACTGGTATGGACGCGAACTTATCAAAATTGACAAATGGTTTCCGTCTAGTCAAATCTGTTCAGCATGTGGGCATAAAGATGGCAAGAAATCACTTGAAATTCGAGAATGGTCTTGTTCTGTTTGTCATGCCCATCATGACCGCGATATAAACGCAAGCATCAATATTCTGACCGAAGGTTTGCGACTAAAACAATTAGCTTAGATACAAACAAGAACCGTAGGAACTACGGGGATAGCTTGGTAAATAAGAGACACCGCTGTTAGTAAAGAAATACGCTTGCAAGTACGCTCTATTCCCAAGAAGTTCCCACTTCAAGCGTTAAAAACCGTTAGGTTTAGCTAAGTGGTGAGTAGTTCACCTATCCAAATTTGTGTCATTTGGGGAATTTCTGGTATCAAATCATTCCGTTTAACTCCGTATTTTACGCATTTTCCAGCCTAAAGCTTTTTATGCAAAGCTTTGGGAACATCATCATGACGATGCCGTTGACTTTCTTGTTCGCCTTTGAGGTTAAGAAATTTACTCAAATGAAAACTGCGATTACCTTAGCATTTTTAACCAGCTTAGCAATTGAAGCGACTCAAGGAATACTTGATTTAACCATTCATCTGGGGCGAATTGTTGATGTAGATGATTTGATTTTTAATACCACAGGTGGCGTCTTAGGTCTATTATGCTATTATTTGTGTATCAAGATAGCATCTTTAACTAAGAGAAAAGGCGATAAGTGGTAAGTTCAACTGCCGCTACACCGTTTTTTGCGAGGTCGGGACAAAATGTCCTACCTCGTTTTTTGGTGTACCGGCATGATTAGGAAAATAGACAAACCTCTCTATTTTTGGTTCGTGATATATCGATTTGAGAAATGGACAAACTGCACCCTCCAATCACTATTGCTTTTAACTTCTTTGACACTTGTCGGAAGTGTTTTTGCAATTACTGCCAGTTAGAACATTTGATTTTTTAAATCAATCAGGGTGTTTTAACCCTTTAATTCAAGGTATAATCAAGAAGTAATTTGTCGCTACTTAATTTCTATAAAGGAGTAATGGATGAGCAATGAAGAGAAGGTTCGCAGGCTGTTGAGAGAAAAATTTCCGAGTAAGGCGGCTATTTATTCGGAATTAATCAATCTTGAAACGATTCAGAATTTGCCGAAGGGGACCGAGATTTATCTTTCAGATATTCATGGGTCATATGAGGCGCTAGCACATATTTTACGTACAGGATCAGGAAATGTTAAGGAGAAAATTATCAATCGCTTTGGTACAGAGTGGACTGAGGCGGAGATTGACCTTTTTACTTTATTAGTTAGCTATCCAGAGTATGCATTATCTAAAAAGGGAGGGTTATTTGTCAAAAGTCGCATTTGGTATTTTGACACCTTGGAGAAATTACTTGAGCTAACTAAATATTGTGCGACAAAATATTCACGCTCTAAGCTTAGAAAAGCATTGCCGACGGAATTTACCTATATCATCGAGGAATGCTTATATGCCGATGTTCAATTTTCCAATAAGATGAACTATCGTAATCAAATCTTAAATAAACTAATTGACTTGAGACAAGCAGAGGCTTTTATTATTGGATTATCTAAAACGATTCAACGTTTAATTGTTGATCATTTACATATTGTTGGAGATATTTATGATCGCGGTCGGCAGGCGGATAAGGTGATGGATATTTTAATGGCTTTTCACTCGGTTGATATTCAATGGGGCAATCATGATTTACTGTGGATGGGTGCGATGTTTGGTTCTGCGGCTAATCTTGCCACACTTTTAAGGATTGCAGCGCGTTATCACTATCTTTTTGATTTAGAGGCGGCTTATGGGCTGAACTTACGTCCGCTATTTCTTTTTGCGGATAAGGTTTATCCAAGGCATTGCGAGTTTCGACCCAAGTATGATTCATCTGATGATGTGCAAGAAGAAAATATTGAGCTGCTGGAAAAGGTACATCAAGCATTAGCTATTATGCAATTCAAGCTTGAAGGACAGATTATCAAACGTCATCCGGAATATCAAATGAATGACCGTCTGCTTCTTGAAATGATTGATTATCAGCAGCAACTGATTCATTTAGAGGGCAAGAGTTATCCGCTTGACAGTTATCATTTTCCAACGATTAACCCGGACTCTCCGTATGAATTAACGCTTGAGGAAGAAAAAGTATTATCTGCATTGTTAGACAGCTTTAAGGCATCAGAGCGATTGCAGCGTGAAATTCAATTTTTATTAGATAAAGGGTCAATGTACCAAATTTACAACGGACAATTACTCTTTCATGGCTGTATTCCATTGGATAAAAATGGAGAATTTGCAGAGTTTGTCATGGATAATGTCAGCTATCACGGGCGTGCACTTTTAGATAAATTTGAAGCCACCATTCGTCAGATTGCCAAAAATGCTACAACGAATGACCTAGCGGCAGCTGATTTTTTATGGTATTGCTGGAGTGGTCGAATGTCGCCGCTATTTGGCAAAAGTCGCATGACAACCTTTGAGCGTTATTACATCAAGGACAAAGCGACACAGATTGAGGAGAATAATCCTTATTTTGACCTTCGAGATAATGAAGCGGTTTGTCTAAAAATTTTACAGGAATTTGGCTTGACTAATTCAGATGCAAAAATTATCAATGGACATACGCCGGTGAGAGTGATTAAAGGAGAGCATCCGGTTAAGGCAAATGGCAGATTGATCGTAATTGATGGTGGAATGAGTACAGCTTATCAACAATCAACGGGCATTGCCGGTTATTCATTGGTTTATAATTCCAATGGCTTCATGATTGTCACACATCAGCCATTTCATTCGGTGGCGCATATTTTTCAAGCTGGAAAGGATTTAACGCATATCAAAAACATTGTTGACCAAGTACAAAAACGCTTGATGATTCGTGATACAACGATTGGTTTAGAAATAAAAGAGCAAATCGATGACCTTACAGCACTATTGGAATAATATGATGAAATTTACCATATTCTTCTATAATATGGTACGTTGTTTAAGGCGAGAAGTCATTTTCACATAGCCAATTGTTTTTGCGATCGTCTTGAAATATAAAGCGTATCGTGCGTGAGAAAGCTTGTAGCGGTTTTATATAAGCAATCAATTTCTCCGTGACTAAGATTTTCTGAGCTTTGCATCAGTTAAAATTAGGAATACCGGAAATATTCATGTATTTAGCGTGATTATAGAAGGATTTTGGTTGACTTTAGCTATTAAAAAGTGGTATGCTAGCAAAGGTGTATTTTGCGCTTGGTCTTCCAATGTACAAGGGGACGTGCTGACAGGATAGCGAATGCACAAAACATTTGAGGACAGCATACAAAAAAGCACAGGAGGAAATCTAGAATGCCTACGATTAACCAATTAGTTCGTAAACCTCGTAAGTCAAAAGTAGAAAAATCTAACTCACCTGCCTTAAACAAAGGGTATAACAGTCATAAAAAAGTATTGACTGATGTTTACTCTCCACAAAAACGTGGTGTGGCAACTCGTGTGGGAACAATGACACCTAAAAAGCCTAACTCAGCGCTACGTAAATACGCTCGTGTTCGCTTGTCAAACTTGATTGAAGTAACAGCATATATTCCAGGAATTGGTCACAATTTACAAGAACACAGCGTGGTATTGTTACGTGGTGGACGTGTAAAGGATTTACCAGGGGTACGTTACCATATCGTTCGTGGTGCGCTTGATACAGCCGGCGTTACCGACCGTAAACAAAGCCGTTCTAAATATGGCACAAAAAGACCTAAAAAATAAACATTAGAAAATATTGAATAAAAACATCAAATATACAGGAGGGAATTTGGATGTCACGTAAAGGGCAAGCACCAAAACGCGAAGTATTACCAGATCCATTATATCATTCAAAAATTGTTACACGTTTAATCAACCGTATCATGTTAGATGGTAAGCGTGGAGTTGCATCAAATATTGTTTATAAAGCATTTGCACAAATCAAAGAAACTACAGGAAATGATCCTTTGGAAGTTTTTGAACAAGCATTGGAAAATATCATGCCAGTTCTTGAAGTTAAAGCACGCCGTGTCGGTGGTTCTAATTATCAAGTGCCGATTGAAGTTCGTCCAGAACGTCGGACAACTCTGGGCTTGCGTTGGTTGGTTAATTTTTCACGCAATCGCGGAGAACATACAATGCAAGAACGTTTAGCTAAAGAAATTATGGATGCTGCAAACAATACAGGTTCTTCAGTTAAAAAACGTGAAGACACACATAAAATGGCAGAAGCTAACCGTGCCTTTGCGCATTATCGCTGGTAATTTGTTAAGTAAGGTCGAAAAACTTTGCTTTTCAGCGGAACGTATAATACAAAAATATGTTCAATATAATATCGGCTTAAAAACCTTGGTTGAGGTTTAAAATTACAGCAAAAACGCTTAAGATTGGAAAATTAGTTTTTCTGGTCTTAGTGTATGTCTTTGTATCAAATTATTGTGTAAGTGAAACGAGCGAGTGTAGTAGCACTTAACCGTTAGTTTGACAATGATTTGATACATTTTTACAAATAAGCTCATTTTTTGAGAGGAGAAGAAAACAAATGGCACGCGAATTTAGCCTAGAAAACACTCGTAATATCGGTATCATGGCACACGTTGATGCTGGTAAAACAACAACAACAGAACGTATTTTATATCACACTGGTAAAATTCATAAAATTGGGGAAACACATGATGGTGCATCTCAAATGGACTGGATGGCACAAGAACAAGAACGTGGTATTACGATTACATCTGCTGCAACAACTGCACAATGGGACGGCAATCGTATCAATATCATCGACACACCAGGACACGTGGACTTCACGATTGAAGTACAACGTTCACTTCGTGTACTTGATGGTGCAGTAACAGTTCTTGATTCGCAAACAGGTGTAGAGCCGCAAACGGAAACTGTTTGGCGTCAAGCAACAGAATATGGTGTGCCACGTATTGTCTTTTCAAACAAGATGGATAAGACAGGCGCGGATTTCCTTTATTCATTAAATACACTTCATGATCGCTTGCAAGCAAATGCACACCCAATCCAATTGCCGATTGGTGCAGAAGATGATTTAAATGGGATTATTGATTTAGTCAATATGAAAGCTTATTTCTACGATGGAGCGCCTGAGGAAGAACCAACTATTGGAGAAATTCCAGCAGATATGCTTGATTTAGCTGAAGAATGGCGTGATAAATTAGTTGAAGCAGCAGCTGAAACAGATGATGATTTAATGATGAAGTATTTGGAAGGCGAAGAAATTACGATTCCAGAGCTTAAAGCTGCAATTCGTAATGCAACTATTAAGGCAGAATTCTTCCCAATGCTTGGTGGTTCAGCCTATAAAAACATCGGTGTTAAATTAATGCTTGATGCGGTTGTAGATTATTTACCATCTCCATTAGATGTGCCGGCGATTAATGGATTTAATCCTAAAACAGAAGAAGAAACAGAACGTCATGCGTCTGATGAAGAACCATTTTCTGCGATTGCGTTTAAGATTATGACTGACCCATTTGTTGGGAAATTAACTTTCTTCCGTGTTTATTCAGGTATTTTGGAATCAGGAAGCTACGTTTTAAATGCTACCAAAGGTAAACGTGAACGTATCGGTCGTATCGTGCAAATGCATGCCAACCACCGTAATGAAATTTCAACCGTATATGCAGGCGATATTGCTTCTGCAATCGGCTTAAAGGATACAACAACAGGGGATACTCTATCGGCTGAGGATAGTCCAGTTATTCTTGAAAGTATTGAATTCCCAGAGCCAGTTATCCAAATCGCAATTGAACCTAAATCAAAAGCTGATCAAGATAAGATGGGTATCGGTCTTCAAAAATTGGCTGAGGAAGATCCTTCATTCCGTGTAGAAACTAATGCTGAAACAGGTGAAACAGTTATCTCTGGTATGGGAGAGCTTCACTTAGATGTCTTGGTTGACCGCTTAAGACGTGAGCATAAGGTTGAAGCAAATGTTGGCGCACCTCAAGTATCTTACCGCGAAACATTCCGCGCACCAGTTGTTCAAGCACAAGGTAAATTTGTTCGTCAGTCTGGTGGTAAAGGTCAATATGGTGACGTTTGGGTTGAATTTACACCAAACGAAGAAGGCAAAGGGTTTGAATTTGAAAACGCGATTGTTGGTGGTGTTGTTCCTCGTGAATATATCCCGGCAGTTGAAAAAGGTTTGGAAGACGCAATGGCTAATGGTGTGCTTGCAGGCTATCCATTGGTTGACGTTAAAGCGAAGCTTTATGACGGTTCATACCATGATGTCGATTCGAGTGAAACAGCCTTTCGTGTTGCGGCATCAATGGCGCTTAAAGCGGCTGCTAAAAAAGCAAGCCCAGCAATCCTTGAGCCAATGATGAAAGTGACAGTTACAGTGCCAGAGGAGTATCTTGGTGATGTAATGGGACACGTTAACTCTCGTCGTGGACGTGTTGAAGGTATGGAAGCGCATGGTAACTCACAAATCGTACATGCGATTGTGCCGCTTGCTGAGATGTTCGGCTATGCAACAACATTACGTTCAGCAACTCAAGGACGTGGAACATTTATGATGGTATTTGACCATTATGAAGA
>JAISYB010000110.1 GCA_031270215.1 Streptococcaceae bacterium
CTGTATCAAAAGCATTGCTCTTGGCATTAGGTGGCGTTGGAATCACAGTTTCAGCCGACACTTGGGACTATGGTTACACACTTGGTGGTGCTTATTCAAACTATTACCACGAAAGTAAAACGCATAGTGCTACCGTTGTTAATCGTAATACAGGAGCTACTTCAAAAGACACTAAAACTGCTGGTGCATGGGCACGAGCAAGTATTGGTTTACCTCTTATTGGAGGTCAAGCAAGCTTTTACTATAACATACTGTAATTATTGGTAAATCGTAAGAGAGGGTAAGGAAAGCTTGCCCTCGCTTTTGGTGTTCAGGAGGAGGAATGTATGTATCGTTTTTTTTATAGATTATTAAGTATACTATCAATTTCAGCAGTGGTTATCTTTTCTGTTGTTGCAATTCAAAACTTTCACAAGCAGATGTTTGCCGATGCTGATGCTGGAGTTAGTGTGATTAAAGCCAAGCTTGACATCAAGCAAGAGCTTCAAGAGATTGCAGTTACGCATCAGGTGTTAATCGCTAAGCAAATTATGGAAAAGTCAATCGATGGTAAGAGCAATAATCAGCCAACCTTTCAGACTTTTGGAAGTGGCAAATTACCGGAAAATTTCGTCAAGCAAACTGATAAATCTTTAATCGAATCAAGCCCGGATGATGTCTTATACTTTATCTTTGGCAAAGGACTCTCAGATCAAGCTTTGACTAATTTATTAAACGAAAAAGGAAACCAGGTCATGGTTTATCGACAAAATTGGCGATTGATTGGTCTCAGAATGATACTTGCAGAACTCAATATTTTTCTAGCGCTGTTTTTGATTTTACTGGCACTGGGTTCCCTGATTGTAGCTGAGAAAATCTCAAAACTTAAACAAGTCGGTGTTGAGCGTTTAGCCGGCATGTCAACTTGGCAAATTGCCTTTAGAGGTTTTAAAAACCTCTTATTATTTGAGCTGTTTTCAGGAATTATCTTGAGTGCACTAGCTTATTTCTATCTGGTTTTAACGCATTTATCTGCTATTTTATATGCACAGATTATCATAACAACGGTTTTAGTCTGGTTAAGTTTACTTGTAGTAAGCTCAGTCATCGTCATGTTGATGATGTATCTCGCATTAAAGAGTCAGAGGATTCAACAGGTTATCAAGGGCTATGCGCCGATTAAGCTATTATCGATTATCATCTTGAGCGTCCAAATATTATCCATTGCAGCTTTAATCTTTTCATTGGCAAACGTGATAAATTCTGGGCAACAGATCGCGACCTTAAAAAAAGCGGAAAGTAAGTGGCAAAAAAATCCTACCTGGTTTGCGCCAAGCCTGATGGGAGGAATGTATGCCGATTTCGATGAGGAAAATTTATTTAACTTTTTAAAAGCCGCACAAAAAGAAGAAACGGTGATGATTGTAGCGGATAATCTTAACTATAGTCAAGATGATAAATTATTCCCAAATAAAGAAAGTGAAGAGAATGCTGTCTATGTCTCGCCTAATTTCTTAACAAAAGAACATATTGACTCTAATCTGACAGGAAGTGAGTTTGGAGAAAAAAACGCATGGATTTTAGTGCCGAAAAGTCAAGAAAGTCAAAAATCAGCGCTGACACAGGCTTGGAAAGCTCAACTTAAAGAGGGTTATGACAAAGAAGATATAAAGTCAGCGGTCTATGATGATCGTCAGCCAATCTTTACCTACCGAATACTAGGTTTTTCAGCAGCAAATAATGCGACTTTCGCCCATTCACCGGTATTACTTGTCCTCGATTTTGGTAGTTTTGAAAATTCAGAAAAAATTCTTTCATATTTCACAAGCTGGATTAGTCAACAGCAGATCATTTTTTCTAATCCGAAAATAACAACCAAGTTGGTTGAGCAATACAAGCTCAAAGAAAATATGGGGAGTTACACAAATGGCTTATATGCCGTTCAACGTGAAATTACCAAGCAACAACAAGCTCGGCTATATCTAAGTATCGCCTCGATTATCGCTATCGCAACTAGTCTGATTTTACTCAGTATTTTAAATAGTATCTACCTCTATCAAAATCGCAGAAAGATTGCGATTCAAAAGCTGGCAGGCTTATCAAGCCTAACGATACATTGGCGTTACCTCGGGATGATTTTTGTTGTAGCTATTGTTGTCAGTATCGTCATTTTATTGCTTCAATTGCCTATTTGTTTAGAAATTGTACCATTTTTGATGTTAACACTCGTACTGGGGTTGTTTCAGATTCAATCCAAGAAAAGTGCGTATCGTATGTTAGATAATTTGAAGGGGGAGTAGTAATGATAACAGTCGAAAAAATATCTAAAAAATTTGATGAAGCGGTGGTTTTTGATGAGTTTGATTATGTTTTTGAGCTCGGCAAATCCTACGCTTTGATTGGTCCATCAGGTTCCGGAAAATCAACACTTTTGAATATGATTGGTAAACTTGAGTCCCCAGACAGCGGCACACTTAAGATTGACACCAAAGCCTTATCAACAATAAAAGAGCAAGTCTATTTTCGGGATTATTTGGGTTATTTATTCCAAAATTACGGATTAATCGATAATGAGAGTGTTTTAAATAACCTGCTGCTTGCCTTTGTTGGTAAGAAGGTATCAAAAGCAGGGAAAAAATCGCAAATAATCACTGCGCTTGAAAAAGTTGGACTGGGAGAGATTCCTTTAAAAAGAAACATTTTTTCTCTATCAGGGGGAGAACAACAACGTGTTGCTTTGGCAAAACTAATACTCAAAAATCCAAGAATTATCCTTGCAGATGAGCCGACCGGCGCACTTGACCCAAGCACTGGGGACAGGATTGCCGACCTACTTTTAGAGTTGCTGGATGAAACTAAAACGATTGTCATCGCAACACATAATCCTGAAGTTTGGGAAAAATGTGACGTGATACTGGATTTACGTACAGTTTAGAAAACAGCTTTGCCTGCTACTCGCCTGCGCTTAGTTTTTCAAATGCTCAGCTGCGGTTTCTTGCCTATTTAGGCAAAGTCAATGCTAGTTTATCTTCAAAGATTACTTTATTTCAACCAGTTGCATTATTTAGAAGTCTATTGATTGCTGCTAATTTAGTGCAAACTGGTATTTATTCCATTAAAATTAAAAAAAGCGTTACACGTATATTAAAACGCAGGCTGTTTGGCTCTGATAATTCTTTCTATTGCGGTTAGTTTATATTTTTTCTTTGTTAAAAAGCAACCCGATTTATTGCCACAAAATGTAGATATTATTTTAGGTATTTTAGGAGGGTTTATCCTAGGTGTCACATCTGCAAGCTCATACCAATCAAGTTAAAAAAGTGATAATGCTGGTATTTTCTGTGGTTTTCGTAACAATTTTTAGAGCAAATGTTTATGGCGATGAAATAACTAATTCTAAGATGACAATTTTTATACTAAATTTTCCTATATTAGACCGCCCATGTCT
>JAISYB010000113.1 GCA_031270215.1 Streptococcaceae bacterium
TTTTGAACAGCCGCCTTGTTATCGCCTTTAACAATCTTCTTCTTGATTTCATTAAATTGATATTCGACAACAGACGCACGATTGCCTGAAATATAGGACATCACCGTCTTTTCAAAACCGAGTTTTTCATAATAACTGTAATAAGCAACATCAACTTCCGCCTTCGCCTTGTCTGCATCTCCTGTTTCGTAGATTTGGTTGGCAGAATTTAACACAGCCTCCATTTCATCTACAACATGATTCCAGCTTTCGTGTACGGCATTAGCTTCTGAGGCAAAAAAAACAAAAGTTAAGACACTTAAAATCCCAATTATTATAAGCTTCTTCATACTCCACCTCCCTTCAAAAATCTTAAATGCTTTGATAATTTGCTATCGCGTAGTTCATGGAAAACTAAGCTCCTTTATTATACCTTAGTTGATAATGATTATCAATATCGTTTTGACCATTGCTGCAACTCCACCTAAAACACAACATTTAGTGCCGAACAAAAAAACAAACACAATATCTAGTGTCTATTGTTTGACAACTCCTATTTTTAACATTAGACTGATTACATTCAATAAATTTAGAGGTGATAGAAATGCAAGAAATTAAAGTTTTTTCAAAGATAAATTGTATGCAATGTAAAATGGTAAAACGTTTCTTAGATGATAAAAATATTGACTATTTGGAAATTAATGTCGAAGAACAACCGGAAATGATTGACTACGTTAAATCTCTAGGATTCCAGACACTCCCTGTTGTTGAAACGACTAATAAAGTCTTTTCAGGCTTCCGTCCTAATGAGTTAAAGGAGCTTTTAGCTTAATGAAAGCTGTATTTTTCTCCCTTACCGGACAGACCAAGCGCTTCGCGAACAAATTAGGGATTACTAGCATAGATATTTCTAGTAATCCTTTTTTAACAATTGATGAAGATTTCGTCCTACTTGCACCGACCTATGACAAATCAATGACAGAGGTTGCCAACCAATTTTTGGAGCATGAGCATAATCTGCAATTCTGTCGTGGCATTATCGGTATCGGCAATAAAAACTTTGCTGATTTATTTATTTATACCGCAAAAGACTTAGCGTTTGATTACGACCTAGAGCTTTTATATGGTCTAGAATTTAGTGGTACAAGCGCTGATGTTGAAGCTGTCCTATCAATCTTAAATCAAAAGGAATGTGGATAATATGAGCCTTAAAAATTTGAAAAATGTTACATATTTCAGGTTAAACAATGAGATTAACCGTCCGATTAATGGACAAATCCCTTTGCACAAGGATAAGGAAGCTCTAGCAGCTTTCTTGGCTGAGAATGTCAAAGCTAACCTAATCGTCTTTGATACATTGGAGGAAAAGCTGAGCTATCTCGTCAATCAAGACTATCTGGAAAGCGAGCTTCTAGCAAAGTACACACCCGATTTTATTAAGCAATTATTCAAACAGGTCTATCAAGTAGATTTTCAATTCAAGTCATTTATGGCGGCTTATAAATTTTTCTCTCAATACGCACTAAAAACCAATGACAATGAGCATTACCTAGAAACGCTTGAAGACCGCGTGATTTTTAATGCGCTATACTTTGCCAACGGAGATGAAGCACTCGCTAAAACTCTTGCAAACGAAATGATTCATCAGCGCTACCAGCCAGCAACGCCATCTTTTTTAAATGCCGGACGCAAACGGCGCGGCGAATTAGTTTCTTGTTTTCTAATCCAAGTAACCGATGATATGAACTCCATCGGTCGCAATGTCAACTCAGCACTACAGCTTTCCCGCATTGGCGGCGGCGTTGGCATTTCCTTATCTAATCTGCGTGAAGCGGGCAGTCCAATCAAAGAAGTAGAAGAAGCCGCAAGTGGCGTGGTTCCTGTGATGAAGCTGTTTGAAGATAGCTTTTCTTATTCCAATCAACTCGGACAGCGACAAGGCGCAGGCGTGGTTTATCTCAGCGTCTTTCATCCAGACATTCTCGCCTTTTTATCCACTAAAAAGGAAAATGCTGATGAGAAAATACGTGTTAAGACCCTTTCCTTAGGTGTCACCATTCCGGATAAATTTTACGAATTAGCTCGTAAAAATGAAGAAATGTACCTCTTCTCGCCATACTCCGTTGAGCGTGTCTATGGCAAACCGTTTAATTACATTGACATCACCAAGGAATACGATAAGCTCGTTGCAAATCCAAATATCCGAAAAACTAAGATTGCTGCACGCGAGCTGGAGCAGGAAATCTCCAAATTACAGCAAGAGTCAGGCTATCCTTACGTTATCAATATCGACACAGCTAACAGGACAAATCCAATCGACGGCACAATCGTCATGAGCAATCTCTGCTCTGAAATCCTCCAGGTTCAGCAGCCAAGTATCATTGCAGACAATCAAGAATACTTAAAAATGGGGACTGATATTTCATGCAATCTCGGCTCGACCAATGTCGTCAACCTAATGAAATCCCCCGACTTCGCTAAATCAATTGATGCAATGGTGCGTGCCTTAACCTTCGTTACAGACAGCTCAAACACCGCTGCTGCACCGACTATTAATAAAGGCAATCAGGAGGCGCACACCATCGGACTAGGGGCAATGGGACTGCACACCTATCTTGCCACAAACCAAATCGAGTATGGCTCCAAGATATCAGTAGAATTTACCAGCATTTACTTTATGCTACTCAACTATTGGAGCTTAGTTTCGTCCAATCAATTAGCTAGGGAACGCAAGCAAGTCTTTAAGGGCTTTGAAATTTCCGAGTATGCAAAAGGCGGCAGCTACTTTGAAAAATACCTGACCGGAGAATTTGTACCAAAGACTGACACTGTTAAAGCGTTATTTAAAGACCATTTAATCCCAACAGCCGAGGATTGGGCAGCGTTAAAAGCAAATGTCGCCCGCTACGGACTCTACCATCAGAACCGATTAGCAGTCGCACCAAATGGTTCGATTTCTTATATAAATGACACGTCCGCTTCTATCCACCCGATTACACAAAAAATAGAGGAGCGTCAGGAGAAGAAGATTGGCAAAATTTACTATCCAGCCCCTTATTTGAATAATCAAACCTTGCCTTATTACACTTCCGCTTATGATATGGACATGCGTTGTGTGATAGATGTTTACGCTGCTGCAACTGAGCATGTTGATCAGGGATTATCCTTGACATTATTTGTTAGAAGTGAGATTCCTGAAGAACTTTACGAGTGGAAACGCAACAGAAAGCTGACAACACGAGATCTCAATATCCTGAGAAACTACGCCTTTCACCAAGGGATAAAATCAATTTACTACATTAGAACCTTTACTGAGGACGGTGCAGAGGTCGGTGCCAATCAATGCGAAAGCTGCGTCATTTAAAATGCTGCTTGACCTTTAAACGACAACGACCATAAGCGCCGTAATACTAATACTAATATAGTAGGAAATAGATAAGTTTGACTGCTAGGGTAAAGCGCTGAAAATCTAGTGTCCCCTAGTTGTACGCAGTAAACAAATACTGGGCGCAAAATATTTGCAAAGCCGCAGTATATCTCAAGCTAAATCAAGATAGCTAACCTCTTGACACAGCCGTCTTGAACAAAAAACATAAGAACTAGAGCTAGATACAGTTAGCTGCAAGATTTAGATATTCAAAAAACAAGAAAGGAGCACCGCTTGACTGAAAATAATTTAGAAAAAACTTATTATCACGCAATCAATTGGAATGAAATCGAGGATGCGATTGATAAATCGACCTGGGAGAAGCTAACAGAGCAGTTTTGGCTAGATACACGAGTGCCTTTATCCAATGATTTGGACGATTGGCGCAAGCTATCCCCAGCCGAAAAAGAGCTAGTCGCTCACGTCTTTGGCGGGCTGACCCTGCTTGATACCGTACAGTCCGAAAGCGGTATAGAAAGTATCAGAGCTGACGTACGCACGGCACACGAGGAGGCAGTTTTAAACAATATTCAATTTATGGAAAGTGTCCATGCTAAGAGCTACTCCTCCATTTTCTCAACACTCAACACCAAAAGTGAGATTGAAGCTATCTTTAAATGGACGCACACCAATCCTTATTTGCAAAAGAAAGCAAGGATAATCAACGAAATCTACCGTCATGGTACACCGCTTGAAAAAAAGGTCGCCAGCGTCTTCCTTGAAACCTTCCTTTTTTACTCTGGATTTTACACTCCGCTTTACTACTTGGGAAATAATAAACTCCCAAATGTCGCAGAGATTATCAAGCTGATTATCCGTGATGAGTCCGTTCATGGCACCTATATCGGTTATAAATTCCAGCTTGGCTTCCTTGAGCTAGATGACGATGCGCAAGAAAAAATGAAAGACTGGATGTACAATCTACTCTATCAGCTCTATGAAAATGAGGAAGCATATACCGATGAACTCTACGGCTCACTCGGGTGGTCTGAGGAGGTTAAAACCTTCCTTCGCTACAATGCCAATAAAGCACTGATGAATCTCGGCTGTGACCCATTATTTCCAGATACAGACGCAGACGTTAATCCCATTGTGATGAATGGCCTTTCAACTAGAACAGCTAACCATGACTTCTTCTCCCAAGTCGGCAATGGCTACCTGCTAGGCGAGGTCGAAGCAATGAATGATGATGATTATTTAATCGGACTAAAATAACGGTGACGGACATATTAAAACACCCCCTACAAAGTAGACACAGGAAACATTTCCAAATCTCTTTATAGGGGGCTTTGCATAGCGAAATTCATGGTTAATCAAACGATAGACGAAAGCTTTAAGCTAAAAGCTACCCACCAAAATCGGTGAGTAGTCCATGAAAGCATTAAAATATTTCACTGTCCTATCGACTAAGCTCCATGGTAATAGACGAAAGTCAGCTGGCAACTACTAAGGAAATAGAGAAATTTCCGAACATTTCCGAGCAAATATCCGCAATTTTCTAATTTCCTACGTCGTTAAATACCACTGTTTCATCTTTTATCCTAAAAAGATATTTTGCATAACAGATAAAAATAAACCGTCAAACAAATAATGCTGTCTTTATCCTTGCCAATGCTGAGTTGGATTAAAGGGAATACCAAGCTTGGTATCCTGTGGTAATACTAGAATCCCCCGCTTTTGCGGTGCATTAGGTAGGGAAAGCTCACGTGCTGAAGCTAACATGCCTGCACTCTTCACACCACGTAGCTCGCCTGCAAAGATTAACTTCCCACTAGGTAACATTGAACCGTCAAGGCAAGCGACAACGATTTGCCCGACTTCAATGTTTGGCGCACCGGCAACAATCTGTATGACCTCAGTGGCAATATCCACTTGTGCCACCTTGAGATGATTGCTGTCTGGGTGCGGTGCTAAGCTTAACACCTGAGCTGTGACAATCCTTGGCTTGTGGTACTGCAAAACATCACTAAAGCCTGCTTCTGCGATAAGACAATTAAGCTTGTCTAACTGCTGAGCACTTAAAGCAATCTCTCCATTGCCTGAAATTTCTCCCAAATGCTTTGAAGCATTAAAGAGATTGAAAGCTGTAGCTTCGTCATTTGCCTGTAAAAAGATACGTGTCACATCTCCTACGCGGGTAAAACTGACCGGCTGTTTTTTCTCATCCTGCATGATAATCATCAAAACATCTCCGACTTGCTGCTTATTATACGTTACAATCACTGAATAACTCCTTTGATAAATCTACTGACTTCTTCCTTTGTCTTACGTTCCTTATTAACCAAACGACCTAGCTCCTTACCATCACGAATGATAACAAAGCTTGGAATCCCGTAAATATCCCATTTGACAGCAAGGTCGATAAACTGGTCACGATCAATTTCAACAAAGCGAAGCTCGGAAAATTCTGCCTCAAGCTCTGGCAACCTCGGTTTGATAAAACGGCAGTCACCACACCAGCTTGCAGTAAAGAAGAAAACGCTTTGTCCTTCTTCAATCAATGCAGCGATTTCTTCATAAGAATTTGGTCTAATCATTTGCCACTCCTTTTATTTCAACGATTGCTAATGTTTCTGCATGGATAGTAAATTCAAAGGTCGCAAGACTTCCGTCTACATCAACGATAACACCACCTATAAAAAGTGGTACTTCATCTTGAATAGTGACCTCATCAAAGAGCCAAGCAGTCACTATCTCACCTTGATCTGAAAAATAATCCTTGATTTTAGTTAAGGCTTCCTTGCGTTGTTGCTTTTCCTGCTGTTTGATTTGATACACAATCAATCCGCTAGCGACAAGTGTTAATCCTAAGGCAAATCCTAATTTTGTAGATTTCTTCATACAAGTTGCTCCTTTTGTTATTTCTAGCAAAGTGTCGTCTGGGCTGATAAAAATTTTACATCTTGCTCATTAATTCAACATCTGGATATTTGTCCTTGAACCAACGCAAAGCAAATTCATTTTCAAATAGAAATAGTGGTTCTAAAAAGCGATCCCTAGCAAGAATATTACGTGAGCTGCTCATTCTTTCATCTAGCTGCTCTGGATTAATCCAACGCGCCTGCCTGCTACCCATTGGAGTCATAATCACCTCGGAATTATATTCATTATTCATTCGGTATTGAAAAACTTCAAATTGTAGCTGACCAACGGCGCCTAGCATATACTCCCCTGTTTGATAGTTAGTATAAAGCTGAATTGCACCCTCTTGAACCAGCTGCTCAATTCCTTTATGGAAACTCTTTTGCTTCATAACATTTTTAGCAACAACCTTCATGAATATCTCTGGGGTAAATGTTGGCAACGGCTCATAAGTAACCTTGAGCTTTCCTGAGGTAATCGTATCGCCAACTTGGAAATTTCCTGTATCATATATCCCGATAATATCCCCTGCCACCGCATTCTCAACATTCTCCCGCACCTCTGCCATGAACTGAGTGACATTAGAAAGCTTGAGTTTCTTTTTAGTCCGCTGTAAAATCACATCCATTCCACGAGTAAACTCGCCTGAGCTAATGCGTAAAAAAGCAATTCTATCACGATGTGCCGGGTTCATATTTGCTTGGATTTTAAAGATAAAGCCTGAAAAATCTGGAGTATAAGGTGAGATTTCTATTTGCTCCACTGTCTTATGGGCGTGCGGTGTCGGAGCAAATTGTAAAAAGGTTTGCAAAAATGTTTCAACACCAAAGTTTGTCAATGCCGAGCCAAAGAATACTGGCGTCAATTCCCCTGCCATGATTGCTTCTTGGCTAAATGAATTTCCAGCCTCTATCAATAATTCAACATCTTCTTTTGCCTGCTTGTATAAATCTTCTGAGTTTAATGGGTGATTGACAGGAATTTCTCCATTTTCATCTAAAGCAATGAAACGTTCCTCTTCTTTTGCACGATAAACCTCTATTCTTTTATGGAAAATATCATATAAGCCATATAGGTATTTCCCCATGCCAATCGGCCAATTCATTGGATAGCTATGAATACCGAGTACTTCCTCTAGCTCCTCTAATAAATCCAGTGGTTCACGCCCATCACGATCCAGCTTATTGATGAAGGTAAAGATGGGAATCCCACGTTCTTTGACGACTTTGAATAACTTCTTCGTTTGTGCCTCAATACCCTTGGCACTATCTATTACCATGACCGCAGCATCGACTGCCATTAAGGTTCGGTAGGTATCCTCTGAAAAGTCCTCATGCCCTGGTGTATCCAGAATATTAACCCTTTTACCATCATAATCAAACTGCATGACCGAGCTAGTT
>JAISYB010000117.1 GCA_031270215.1 Streptococcaceae bacterium
AAAATAAAATAATAGATATATATTAGTATGACTTGGTCAGCATTTTGTTGCTGCGAAATAGGCCAAAGAGCCGAAAATGAAGACGCAGTACTAGCCATGTTTATTGAAGCAGAAGATCGTAGCCGCATACTTATTTTGCTAGCCTGTGACGGAGTAGGTGGTTTACCAGGAGGCCGAGATTGCTCCAAGCAATTGCTTGAAGGGTTGTCAAAGCAATTGGTAGAAACTGCCAAGCAATTCGGACGTAAACTGTTTTTTCGAAACGGTATAAACAATTTTAAAAAATCTTTTGAAAGTATAAACGTTGAACCAGGAACAGGGGCTAGCGTCATGGCCTTAATGCTGGTCTGCCTAGACCGCTTTTATGATGGCTACAGGGGTCTACTGGCCTGGGCTGGTGTTGGCCGAGTTCTTGTACTCGACTCTGACGGATATTATCGACGGCTGACAACAGATCACCACGATGAAGATAAGAATATCACCGCCTGTTTCTTTCTTAATGATGGTCTGTTCCATGGCGGACCGGATTATAGTCCATTTTTATACAGACGTCTTCCATTAGCTTTTGGTGTCAGCACGGACGGTGTCCACGGAAAATGCCGTGAAGATGCGCTGGAACGTTTTTTAGCATGGTGTCTTTTAGAGCCGCCGCTGTCTGATGAAGATTTCGTAGCCTTGGTCAGCAGGTTTATTTCAACAAATATTTCTGATAATTATAGCATGGCTTTAGCTCTGCGATCAGAACGCCTACCAAAAATTAAATTAACCGACATACTGCAAAGGACAGTTTCAAAATGATTTTTTGGTCCCCAGATGAAATAATTCATGAGCGTTACCGCATCAAGGAGATGTTAGGTATAAGCGGTCAAGCTGTAACCTATTGCGCAGAGAATGTTGGAGGGAAGTCGGATCAGGTAAGAAGTAAGGCGAATAAGTTAGTGTTTATTAAAGCTTACAAAGATGTCAAGCCAGATAGGGTTGAAGAATTTGAGGCGTTTTTTAGTTATATAATCACCCAAATACCTGACAATCAACGTGATTTTTTTTGCCTTCCTATTTATTCGAAAAACGACCAGGCTGTCAACAAAGTCGCCATAGGTGTATCCACATCTGAACAAGTCTACGCAGTTTTTCCTTGGCTAACGGGGCAAACGCTTCAAAAATTAATGGAAAACGGTCCTATTGCAGATAATGAAAAAAAACGAATTGTTTTGAGTATGCTGAAGTCGTGCCGAACACTGGCTGACAATAATATAGTCCATTTGGATTTAAAACCTGACAATTTTTTTGTTCAATATAATAACAATAAACTTTATTTACGATTGATTGATTTAGACTTGGCACGTATAAGTCAAAGTCCTGATGGGGAATTTACCGGAATACGACCTTTAGGCGGAACACCATGCTACCGTTCTCCAGAGCAATATTTAGGTGATCCAAAAAAAATTTCTTCCAAAAGTGATGTGTTCTGCTTAGGAATACTTCTTTCGCAAATATTGATGAATCATTATCCTTTCACCGAAAATGATGAAGGAAGCATCTGTAAAGAAAAGTTTTTTTTTCCACAGACACAGCTTCACCCCGATTTAATTAAGATGATATCGAATTGTTTGGCTGCTGAACCCAAAAAACGGCCTACGATTTACTCCCTGCTTCATGCCTTTACCATACGGGCCGGAACCAATTTTAAGTCCCTTGAATGTCGAGTCCAAATTTCTGATGGAGAAGCTGAGTATAACTATCATGCGACAACAAAGTTTTCTAAACAGGATTTGCGCGGTTTCATCAAAAATCTTCCATCTTCTCCAAGCTTTAGAATTGATATCAATAAGGTTACAGGAAATTATACATTGACCAGGCTTACAGATGAACTTAACATCTTGTATAATGGTAAGACTTTGGAAATAAACAAGCCGCATTACCTGGGACTAGCCGATCCTGAAGATGACCCTGCTGGGAACTTCAAAATCGGAGAAAAAAAGTTGTCTATATACCTGATCGATGTGTAAAAACCCCCATTTCGCGAGACTTTGCATTTTTAACTTATTGTAATTACTTACAAAATATTTTCTAGTTTGCCGATTTTAGGGGTTTTTACAGGCTGATCATACCTGGTCAACGAAGGAGTATAATATGACCCTTAACCATGGTGATACTTTTGTTCTAAAAATTGATAATAGATGGCTTACCATTGGCGATAATTGGGACAAGCAAGTGCTAATTTCAGCAAACAACGGGGCTGCTACTCTTGTGTTCCATGATAAATCTAGAGAAATTGCTAAAAATTTAGAAGAGGGACAATGTATCGGAGTTATTTTTGTTCCAAAAATCGGCTTTTTCAAAAAAGGGAATGATAATTACCTAAATGCCCTGTCCAGAGATTATTCTACAGCTGAACGTCTGACCTTGCAGTTCATTGCTGAGTGCGACTTGATTCCGGCTCAGGGAGACTGCCAAGTTAAAATTTATTCTGAGGAAGCTCCAATCATATTTGACTCTAACAACAACCGACTAAAAATTGGAGAAAGAGATCAAGATGCAACAATTTTCGAAGTTGTTCAGGAAAAATCAGGCACTTGCCAAGCATTTAACAGCTCTGATGCTGATAATTTTAGTTCAGACAATAGCTTCGAAACAACCGTAGAAAGCAATTCAAAAGAAAAGACTGGCCGAAAAAGCAGAAATGTGGAAAAAGTCGACGTCGAAAGCAAAGAAGCTATTGAGGATACGGTTATTTCGCCTCGTAGCTCCAAGGTTTCCCAGAAGTCTGTAGCGATTCAAATGACTACAAACGAAAGCTTCCAATTTCAAAACGATGCTCTCATTAAACTTGAACACATCAATGACGTATTGAAAAGCCAAGTACAAATACATGAAGATTATCAACGCCAAGTACTAGATTTGGCCGAAGAAAGTGAAACATTGGCTAATCGTTTAGATAAGTTGAAAATAGACGTCCCACGGCTATTAAAAATGGAGAATCAAAGGGAGGACTACGCCGCACAATTGAAAGCTTTTGAAGCTAATATTCCTCAAGACATTACGGAGTTGCTGAACACTGAAAAGACGGTAAGCTCTCTTTTGCAAGATTTATTAGA
>JAISYB010000011.1 GCA_031270215.1 Streptococcaceae bacterium
TTGACCTTATTTTGTCCGATATATTGAGATAAATATTGCGGTCGAAGGCTTTTTTCAAAACCGTCCTCAATAAGCGCCTTGCCATCAATGATTCTTTCTTCGTCCATAAGCACCTCCAAAGCTTATTTCATCAATAATTTCAATGCTTTTGAGATATAAGCATCCGTTGTTTCAAACATTTCCTTGATAAGTATCTTTTTAACACGTTCAATTTCCTTAGGCTTATATCCCAAAGCTATCAATGCTTCTAATGCTTCATCTAGCAAAGCATTTTCAGTGACTTTTGTGGTGACAACATCTGCTTGGTAGCTTTTCAGCTTATCCTGCAAATCAATTACTAATTGAGCTGCCGTTTTCTTACCAACACCTGGAAACTTCATCAGGTATTTGACATCATTATTTTGAATTGCCAAAAGTAAACCAGCATTATCCTCAGCGGCTAATATTGCTAGAGCTGACTTTGGACCAATTCCTGTCACGGCAATCAGTTTCAAGAATAATGCTTTTTCTTCAGCATTCTTAAATCCAAATAGGCTTTGAGCGTCTTCTCTAACAGCTTGATGAATATAAAGCTTAACATCGCCACCTAAATGTGCACTAAAGGCATAGGGATTAGCGACTTGCACTAAAAAACCAATATGAGCAACCTCAATGACAATGTGATACGGCGTAATTTCTATTATTTTTCCAATGAAATATTCGTACATTTACTTTAAAAGGTCGAGATAGCTCCCGTAGCCCTTATCCTCCATTTCTGTGATTGGGATAAATTTTAAAGCTGCGGAATTGATACAATAGCGCAAGCCACCGCTCTCCTTTGGTCCATCATCAAAGACATGCCCAAGATGTGAATTGCTCGTTGCGCTTTTTATCTCCATGCGAACCCGATTGTTTGAGTAATCCTCTTGCTCTTTAAGCTCCCCAATCGGTTTGGCAAATGCCGGCCAACCGCAGCCTGAGTTAAATTTATCCTTTGATGAAAATAAAACATCGCCAGTCAGTGGGTCAACGTAAATACCAACTGCGTCAAACTCGTCATATTTTCCAGTGAATGGCGCTTCAGTTGCTGCATTTTTCAAAACATCATAGGCTAATGGCTCAAGTGTTTCACGCGCCGTTTTCTCCAATGCCAAATCGAACTTTTCCATCAGCGTAATAAAAGGCGGCAATTCCTGATAAATCTGTGCCACAGGGAAGCCGACAATCGCTAGATAATCACCAGAAATTGCTCGGATAAACTTTGCTGCTGTTCCTTGAATACCATATGCGCCCGCCTTGTCCTGCCATTCACTAAGTGCCAGATAGCTCGTAATCTCCGCTTCATTTACAGGATAAAAATGAACTTTCGCCTGTGAAACAAAGGTTTTGACTTGATTTTGAAAGGCTAAAGTCACACTTGTCAAAACTTCGTGCACATCATCGCTATATGTTCTAAGCATTAACTGCGCTTCTTCAAGTGTCTTAGGCTTACCAAAAATTACACCAGACGCCACGACGATTGTATCCGCAGCGATAATCAAATCATTTGGTCTGCGCTTTTGTACGGCTTCTGCTTTTTTAGCACTCATTCTCTTTACATATTCTGTCGGACTTTCTCCTGCTAGGACAGCTTCATCAATCTCTGCTGGCAAAACTTCATAATCTTCAGCTAATATCTTCATTAATTCCTTTCGCCTTGGCGAATTTGAGGCAAGTACAAACATAATAACTCCTATCTAATTATCGAAACTAACTGATTTGCTTCTATCTATAATGCGGCTTACCCTTTGCTCGAGCTGTTTTATTGACCTGCTTAGCACGCGCAATGGCAAGATCTGCGGCTTCTACGTCTTGAGTAATCGTTGAACCGGCTGCAATCAAGGCATTTTCCCCAACCTTAACCGGTGAAATGATATTGCTATTGCTGCCAATAAAAGCATAGTCAGCAATTTCGCTGTGGAATTTACTCTTACCATCATAATTCACAATAATGACGCCGGCACCAAAGTTGACATCTTCACCAACGCTGACATCTCCGATATAAGACAAATGCCCGACCTTCGTTCCTCTTCCAAGCGTTGCTTTCTTAATTTCAGAAAAATTTCCGACATGAACATTCTCTAATAACTCAGACATTGGGCGAATGTGAGCGAATGGTCCAACGTCACTGCCCTGATGAATGATACTTTCTTCAATCACCGATTGTCTGATGGAAACATTATCTCCGATTGTTGAATCAATAATCTCTGTTCCTGATGAGATAAAATTGCCACTACCGATAATCGTTTTCCCCTTAAGTCGCACATTTGCTTCAATGATTGTGTCAGTCCCAATGACAACATCTGACTCAATATAAGTGTTCTCAGGGTCAATTAAGCTGACGCCTTGACGCATATGACGTCTATTAATTCTTTGGCGCATGATTTTTTCGGCAAATGAAAGCTGAATACGGTCATTAACTCCGAGAGATTCATTGAAATCAGACATCACGTAAGCACCAACGTGCTGATTTGCTGCCTTTAAAATACCAATCGCATCAGTAACATAAAATTCGCCTTGTGCATTGTTAGTGTCAACCTGAGCTAACGCTTCAAATAACAAGCGGTTGTCGAAGATATAAGTGCCCGTATTAATTTCTGTAATTTCAGCTTGTGCTAAACTTGCATCCTTTTGCTCAACGATTCTTTGGACATGCCCCAAATCATCACGAATAATCCGACCATAGCCAAATGGATCTGGAGCAATTGCCGTTAGAACCGTTGCTTTCATTTCATTTTCAATATGAAATTTAAATGCCGCATCTAGCGTTTCAGCTGTAAGCAGTGGTGTATCGCCATAAGTCACCAAGGTATGCCCGCTCAAGTCCTTAAGAAGCACTTCTGCTTGAGCGACTGCATGTCCTGTGCCTAGCTGCTCTGCTTGGAGGACAAACTCACTGCGCTCACCTAAAGCCGCCTTCACTGCGTCTGCACCATGACCGACTACCGTAATCGTCTTAACCGGATTTAAGCCACTCACTGCATCTAAGACATGCGCCACCATTGGCTTACCTGCCACCTGATGAAGCACCTTATATAGATTTGATTTCATTCGTGTACCCTTGCCTGCTGCTAAGATAATTGCATAACGTTCCATTATTCTCTCCTTTTATTTTACCTAATTTGTTATTATTTCAAAGGCTTTTTATTCGGTAGACCTGAGCGCCTCGGATATTTATTTGGTGTTTGCTTTTTCTTTTCAATAACTACGATAAATCTTGAATCACCATTTGGCAAATGATAGCTAATCTCCCGCGTTATCTTCCCACCAAGCAAAGCGATTGCCGACTGTGCCTCTAAGACTTCCTCAACGGTTTGCGCAGCCTTTAATGCAATTAAATTCCCCCCTTGTTTAAGAAATGGTAATGTCAGCTCAACTAAAACATTGAGTCTTGCGACTGCACGAGCTGTCACAAGGTCAAATTGTCCCCGAAGCGCTGTATCTCGTCCAAAGTCTTCGGCACGTCCATGATGTAAATGAACATTCTCTAACCCTAGCTGCTCAATTAATGCCGCTAGGAAAATCAGCCGTTTATTTAATGAGTCCAAGATATGTACCTCAAGATTTGGCAATAAAATCTTCATTGGTAAGCTTGGAAAGCCGGCACCTGCCCCGACATCTAAGAGTTTGATTGACGATTCTTTCATCAAGCCTTTTAGGATTGGTGCAATTGAGTCATAAAAATGCTTCAAATAAACTTCTTCCTCCACAACGATTGCTGTTAGATTAATTTTCTGATTCCACTCAACTAATAAGCAAAAGTAATCCTCAAATTGCCGCTTTTGAGCTGCCGTCAGTAAAATGCCTGAGTCCTGTAATTGCTGGTAAAATTCCTCTGGTTTCATATACACCTCAATATTTATCGCTATCAATAGCAAGATTTACCTTATTTTAACATAGATGAGGTGCTAAACGCACTTGATTAAGAGTGTTGCAAACTGCTGCCGTCAGTCGAGATAAACCTAAGTACAAGCTATTTCACCGATTTTCTGTACAATATTTTAAATGTTCAGCTAGAAAATAAAAAAATATTTCCTAGAAAAAAACGACTAGCTATAAAACTTTTGACTCAAAGATTTCATCAGCTAAAAACTGCTGCCTTAATGATTGTGACATTTAGCAAAAGTATGAATAGAATCTTCTAAGCATTCAGGCAATATTTTACAATCAAAAAGCAGGCAATCCTCCAAAATATTTGAAGACTACCTGTTTTTTAAATTAAAATTCCTCTTGCTTAGCAATATTGGTGAATTTATTGAACTCTTTTTTGAACAATAGCTCCACCGTACCACGTGAGCCACTTCTATTTTTCTCAATAATGACTTCGACCGTATCATTTGGAATAGCTTCCTCGCCGTCTTCGCTACGATAATAATCATCACGGTATAAAAAGGCAACGATGTCCGCATCCTGTTCGATTGAGCCTGATTCACGAATGTCTGAAAGAACAGGGCGTTTATCCTGTCGCTGCTCAACTCCCCGTGAAAGCTGTGAGAGCGCCATGACCGGAACCTTTAGCTCCTTGGCTAAAATCTTGAGCTGTCTTGAAATTTCAGAAACCTCCTGTTGACGATTTTCCCTACCGGTTCCTGAGATAAGCTGAAGGTAGTCAATCAAAATCAATCCGAGATTACCTGTTTGCTGTGCAAGCTTATGTGCCTTAGCACGAATATCAGTAATCTTAATCGCAGGTGTGTCATTGATATAAATACTTGCCTTAGATAAAGTGCCCATGGCAACAATCAAGCTCTGCCACTGCTCCTCAGTTAATTTCCCCGTCCTTAGCGCATAGGCATCAATACTTCCCTCGGCTGCAATCATCCGATTAACCAATGACTCCGCACCCATCTCCAAAGAAAAAATCGCAACCGTTTTGTCCTGTTTAGTCGCAATATTTTGCGCAATATTCAGTGCAAATGCCGTCTTACCTACTGCCGGACGTGCTGCTAAAATGATTAATTCTTCCTCATGTAAGCCGGTCGTCATCCGATCTAAGTCCTGATAGCCGGTCGCAATCCCAGTAATCGTATCATTTTGATGCGATAAACGTTCGATTTCATCAAAGTTGACATTTAAAATTTCACTAATTACTCGAAAGCCGGCACTATTTTGCTTTTCATTGATTGAAAGTAAACTCGACTCCGTGTCATTGATTAAATCAGCAATCTTTCCCTCTTCGTCATAAATCTTGGTCGTTGTTTCGGTTAATGTCCGAATGACCTTGCGAGCCAAGCTTTTTTCCTCGACAATCTTAGCATAATAGACTGCATTAGCTGCTGTTCCAGGTAATGTCGCTACAAGGTTAGTTACAGCTGAAACGCCACCAATCTCTTCGAGCTGCCCGTTTTGCTTGAGCTGATTAATCAAAGTAAGTGCCTCAACAGGCTCTCTTTTATCCGCCAAGGCTTGCATCGCTTGGAAGATAATCCGATGACTGTATTTATAAAAATCATCTGCTGTGACAAATTCACTGACTTCAATCATCTTGTCAGCATCTAAAATAATTGACCCGAGTGTCGCAATTTCTGCCTCAATATCACTTGGCAAGCTGCGTTCAATGATTTCCTCTGACACTTAAATCACTCTCCTTCCCTTTACGCAATATGGCAATTATAGCATTTATTTTAAGCACAAAAAAGCACTCAAGGAAATTTCCTCAAGTGCCAGAAATACTTACCTGCGATTACTCACCAACATAAGCTTCAACTAATGCTACGACTTCTTCAAGCGTACCACATTCTGTCAATGCTTTATCTGCTAATTCTTTCATCTTAGTCGTATCCAAACGCTTCATCAAGCTACGTGTTTTCAAGATTGAAGTTGCACTCATTGAAAACTCGTCAAGCCCCATTCCTACTAATAATGGAACAGCCGTCTGATCTCCAGCCATCTCACCACACATACCAGCCCATTTGCCTTCTTTATGTGCTGCATCAATCACGTTTTTAATCAAACGTAAGATTGATGGATTATATGGTTGGTAAAGATATGAAACCTGCTCGTTCATTCTATCAGCTGCCATGGTGTATTGGATTAAGTCATTTGTTCCGATAGAGAAGAAATCAACCTCTTTGGCAAATTGGTCAGCTAAAACTGCTGCTGCCGGAATTTCAATCATGATACCAACCTGAATATCCTCAGCAATCTGAACCCCCTCAGCGACTAGCTTAGCTTTTTCTTCATCGTAAACCTTTTTCGCTGCACGGAATTCAGTAATCAATGCAACCATTGGGAACATAATGCGTAATTTACCATGAACAGAAGCACGAAGTAGTGCACGAAGCTGCGTTCTAAACATTTGATCGCCGCTCTTAGAAATCGAGATACGCAACGCACGGAAGCCTAGGAATGGATTCATTTCCTTCGGTAAATTAAAGTAAGGTAACTCCTTATCGCCACCAATGTCCATTGTCCGAACGACAACCGGCTTACCATTCATGCCTTCTAATACTGCTTTATAAGCTTCGTATTGCTGATCTTCTGTTGGGAAATCTTGTGATTCCATGTAAAGAAACTCTGTCCGGTAAAGACCGATTGCCTCTCCGCCATTGTGATTGACACCAGCCACATCTTTAGGCGTACCGATATTAGCAGCTAATTCAAAATGCTTGCCATCAGCCGTCAAGGTTTCAGCGTCCTTTAGTAGCTCCCATTCCGCCTTTTGAGCGGCAAAAGCCTCACCTGCTGCAATGGTTTCTGCAATCTGTGCTTCATTTGGTTCAACAATTGCTTCACCGGTAATCCCATTGACCGAAAGCAAGGTATCCTTTGAAACAAGCTGTGTGATATTATTTGTACCAACAATTGCCGGAATCTCTAACGAACGCGCCATAATCGCTGAGTGCGAAGTTCTGCCGCCAATGTCAGTGATGAACGCTTTAACAAACTCACGATTTAACTGAGCTGTATCTGATGGCGTCAAGTCATGTGCAACCACGATAACTTCTTCATCAATCAATGCTGGATTTGGTAAAGTAACGCCTAGTAAATGCGCCATAACACGCTTTGTAACATCGCGAATATCTGCCGCACGTTCTTGCATATATGGATTGTCGTCCATTCCCTCAAAGATAGTAATGAACATATCAGTTACTTCTTTTAAGGCTGCTTCAGCGTTAACCTGCTTACCACGAATGTTTTCCTTTACCCCATTGACTAATTCGGGATCTGCTAAAACCATCAAATGTGCATCAAAAACCTGTGCTTCTTCTTCTCCCAAGCTTTGTGCTGCTTTCTCACGGATAGCACTAAGCTCGCCTTTAGATGCTTCAATCGCATCATCCAAGCGAGCTTCTTGTGCGCCTGTATCTTCTACTGTAACAGTCGTAAAAGATAAGTTCGGTTGAATCAGCAGATAAGCTTTAGCAACTGCAACGCCGTCACTGGCAGCAATTCCCTTAAGCAATTCTGTCATTATCCAGCCAAACCTTCCTTCTCTAAAGTTTCAGTAATCGCAACAAGTGCTTCATCAGCATCTGCACCTTCTGCAGAAATCGTAACATCAGCGCCTTGACCAACACCAAGTGACATAACACCCATGATTGATTTAAGATTTACTGATTTACCTTTGTACTCTAAGTTGATGTCTGAAGTAAATTTACTTGCAGTTTGAACCAATAAAGTCGCTGGGCGAGCATGAATACCCGTTTCAGCTACAATGTGAAAATCCTTTGATGCCATAATTTATAATCTCCTTTGAAAGTAGAATTTGAGGGGTTATTAAAAACCCTTACATCTAACGATTGTAACAAAACAAAATAGATTTGACAACATTTTTGCTAAAACTAGTCTTAAAAATCGAAAATTTTTTCGTTTTTGGACGATAAGACTGACAATAGTCAAATTTCTTGCACATTTAAGGCTAAGCATTTATAATCAATTTATCAAAGGTCAACATTGGTCAAATAAGACGATGTTCCCGAGCTAAATGAAAGGTGTGAGGATATGATTTGCCAAAATTGCAATCAAAACGAAGCAACAATTCACTTGTTTACTAGCGTAAACGGTAAAAAACAACAGACTGATTTGTGTCAAGCATGCTATCAAAGCTTAAAGCGAGAATACGGTGCTAGAAATTTTGATAGACCTAATTCACAAACTGAGATAAATTTGGATCGTTCGTTCAATTTAGATAATTTTGATCAAATGCTGCGTTCACTTGGTGGCTTTAATCAAAATGAAGCAACACCTCCAACACAAGCAGACGGCATTCCGCCACGAAATCCAAGAGGTCGCGCTGGCAAAGGATTACTTGATGAATTTGGCATTAACATCACTGAAGCTGCCCGTTCAGGAGAAATTGACCCTGTTATCGGTCGAGATGATGAGATTAAACGTGTAATTGAAATCCTCAACCGTCGAACAAAAAATAATCCAGTTTTAATTGGTGAGCCCGGTGTTGGTAAAACTGCCGTAGTTGAAGGACTGGCACAAAAAATCGTTGATAGCGATGTTCCACAAAAGCTTCAAAATAAAGAAGTCATTCGCCTAGATGTCGCTTCTCTTGTTCAGGGTACAGGTATTCGTGGGCAGTTTGAAGAAAGAATACAAAAATTAATCGAAGAAATCAGGGCACGTCAAGATGTGATTCTTTTCATTGATGAAATCCATGAAATTGTAGGTGCAGGTGCTTCTGGCGATGGTAATATGGACGCTGGCAATATTCTAAAGCCGGCACTTGCCAGAGGTGACTTACAGCTTGTCGGCGCAACAACATTAAATGAATATCGAATTATTGAAAAAGATGCTGCGCTAGAGCGTAGAATGCAGCCCGTTCATGTCGATGAGCCAAGTGTTGAAGAAACCATCACAATCCTAAAAGGTATCCAAAAACGCTACGAGGATTATCATCATGTCAAATATTCTGATGATGCAATCTCCTCTGCTGCAATTCTTTCCAATCGCTACATTCAAGACCGTTTCTTGCCGGACAAGGCGATTGATTTACTAGACGAGTCCGGTTCAAGAATGAACTTAACCTTACAATTTATTGATCCAAAGGAAATTGAACAAAAAATCAAGACCGCAGAAATCAAAAAAACGCAAGCAACTCAAGCGGAGGATTACGAAAAGGCTGCCCATTATCGTGACCAGATTACTAAGCTACAGGAAATGCAACAAAAAGAGCTTAATGAGCAGGACACACCAATTATCAGCGAGAAAGAAATCGAGCAAATCGTTGAACAAAAAACAGGTATTCCAGTTGGTGACTTGAAGCAAAAAGAACAGGTTCAACTAATTCATTTAGCAGATGATTTAAGGAAAAATGTCAAAGGACAAGACGAAGCGATCGACAAAGTAGCTAAGGCAATCAGACGTAACCGGATTGGTTTAGGCAAACCAACGCGACCAATCGGCTCATTCCTTTTTGTTGGTCCTACCGGAGTCGGCAAGACGGAGCTCGCAAAACAGCTGGCTAGAGAGTTATTTGGTTCAAAAGATTCAATGATTCGCTTTGACATGAGTGAATATATGGAAAAACACAGTGTCGCAAAGCTTATCGGCTCACCTCCCGGATATGTTGGCTATGATGAGGCAGGACAATTAACTGAGAAAGTCCGCCGAAATCCATACAGCTTAATCTTGCTTGATGAAATCGAAAAAGCACATCCAGATGTCATGCATATGTTCCTACAAATCTTAGATGATGGGCGCTTGACCGATGCCAAGGGTCGCACAGTTAGCTTCAAAGATACAATCATCATCATGACGAGTAACGCCGGAACAAGCCGAGTTGAAGCAAGTGTCGGTTTTGCAGCCGCTAAAGATGGGACTACAAAGTCCGTTCTCAACCATTTAGGCGATTTCTTTAATCCGGAATTTTTAAATCGCTTCGACAGTATCGTTGAATTTAAGCCATTGAGTAAAGAAAATCTCTTAAGCATTGTTTCATTACTATTAGATGAAATGAACGACCAGCTTGCCAAGCAAAAATTACATCTAAGCGTTGATGAAGCTGTCAAGGAAAAAATTGTCGAGCTAGGTTATGACCCTGCCATGGGTGCACGTCCGCTTAGTCGTACCATTCAGGAGCAGATCGAGGATAAGATTGCCGAGTATTACTTGGAACACCCTGAAATAACTGAAATACACGCAGAAATTAAAGACAATCAGATTATGATTAAAAATCCAGCCGAAGCAGACTCTTAAAAATAATGTTTAACCGTGATATAGAAATTTTTTATCACGGTTTTGCTCAAATCATTTCTATATTGCCGCTTTCTTTGTTATAATGTAATTAATGAATAAGAGGTGAAGGTCATGAAATTAATCAATGTAACAAACACACATTCCCAATTAGTTAGAGGACAGTTAGATAATACCGATGCGGAGCTGGTTGAGGTTTACACTACCGGTAGTACAACGATTATTTATACCAAAGCACCACATCATCACGAAGTTGTAATCACTAACAAAAATCGGAAACTCCGTTTGGATGAGTTACGAGCTATTAAGCATTTCTTTTTCAAGAAATTAAACCTTCTTGGGACATCTCAAAACGTAGCTAGGCAGATTGACACACCTAATCTGGTTGAAATTTCAATCCCTATTAAAAAACCCGAAGAGTGAAGCTGGATTTGCTTCACTTTTCGGGTTTTTATTCCCTAGAGAACATAGTCTGCTAGACGTTTCATCGCTTCCTTAATCACAGCCATATCTGCCGCATAGCTGATACGGATATAGCCCTCACCATAATCGCCAAACGCACTACCGGGGATAAATGCAACCTGCTTTTCCTTGGCAAAATCAACTAAGAAATCAAACGAGTTTTGATTTAAGCCTGCGGGAATTTTTGCAAAGATATAAAACGCACCGTCCGGTTTAATAATCTCAAAGCCTAAGGCAGTCATCTTCTTGATGATATAATCCCGACGTTTAATATATTCACGCTTCATGACAAATGCATCATCACGACCTTTCGTCAATGCTTCGATCGCTGCCACCTGAGAAATGGTTGATGAGGCAGTCACAAAATATTGATGAGTCTTAATCAATTGCTCACATAAAACTTTCGGAGCAAAGATAAAGCCCAGCCGCCAGCCAGTCATTGCATGACTTTTAGACAAACCACTAATCAAAATCGTTTGGTCAAATAAATATTCTCCAATCGATGTATGACCCTCATCTGTGTAAGTTAATTCCGAGTAAATTTCATCACTCAGCACAAAAATATCATATTTGCCAAGAGTCGCCGCCAATGCCTTAATCTGATCACGTGAGTAGGTCACACCTGTTGGATTGCTTGGATAGTTTAAAATAATTGCCTTAACCCTGCTGCCATATTTCGCCATTGCCGCATCAATCATCTCAGGGGTTAGAACAAAGCTGTTTGCTGTCGTATCAATCTCAACAATCTCAGCACCCGCTAACGTAATCAAGGGAGCATACCCCGGATATAGTGGTGCAGGTAATAAGACAATATCCTCAGCCTCCAAGATTGCCATCAGACTTGCTGAAATCGCCTCGGTGGCACCAACCGTGACTAAGACTTCAGTTTCGGGATGATACCTGACATGATATTTATCCTGCATGAATTGACTTGCCGCCTGACGCAAGGGGAGCAGACCGCTCATGCCTGTATAATGCGTTTGATTGTCGTTGATTGCTTTGATACCTGCTGCTTTAACATGCTCCGGTGTTGTGAAATCAGGCTCACCAAGGGTAAGCCTTAAAATCCCTTCAATCTTTGAAACCTCTTGGTCGAACTGTCTAATCTTTGAAATTTCTATCTTTGAAAGCTGACGATTAAATTTTTGCGTTAAACTCATAAATATTTCCCTTTCTTTTATCAAAGTTAGTTGTTATTTTACCATACTTTAAAATTTTAGAGTAGAATGGATTAAGGAGAAAAAGAATGGAGAGAATTTATTATGGGCATTGAGGAAAAATTAGAACAAGGTATCTACGGCAAACCTCAGCTAAAACCGGACGAATATCGGCAATATCTCGGCACTTTTCGTGAGCGGGTCATTTTAGCAATGAATCATCAAGCTGTCGAAAAAACCTGCTACTGCAATCAGTTTATCAAGCTACTCCAACAGCTAAAAGACGAGTATAATCCACTCTGTCTTAAGATTAATGATAAGCTTGCAGGAAATGTGAAGGCAAAATATCTCAAGGCAGCAGCCAATCTTGAGATTCCGGCAACGATTATCCCTGAAAATGCGACATCTAATATAGAGCCTTACGCACTCGTCCTCCACAGTGACCACGCTGTAAATCAGCAGGTGATTGATATTGAAAAGCGGTACCCAAATCTTGAGGATAAGTCTGAGCTGAAACCGAACAAAACATCGCTACTACGCAGAATCTTTAAGCGAATATAGTGAACTGTCCGTTATGTAGTCCAAGCTAAAAAAGTAAATCAGCTAGGACGCATATCCCAAGCACTACTTATTTTATTAGACAGACAAAAACCGAAGATGGAACAAAGCGCCACTTTAAAAATTTAGATGAAGCTCTGCGACTTTTTTTAGTTTTCAAGCAAAAGATAAACCTCAAGGATTAGTTAGCCTAACGCAGCTACTGATACTTGAGGTATTTATTTTAATATTTTATTTCCTCGACCTTACCTTTAAGCCATTTTCTAATCTGGCGAACTTCTGGTGCTTTGCCTGTTGATTTTTCCATGTAAACGGCATTGACAACTGCGCCGTAGAGAAAAATTTTAGCGATAAAGACCAGCCAAATCATCAGAATAATGACAGCGCCAATAATCTGGTAGGAGCTGACCTTACTACCAAAGATTGTGGTATATAAATCAAACATTTTGGATAAAATGACAAAGCCGACTAAAGTAATAACACTGCCTGGGATTAGGTATTTGACACTGCTAAATTTAACATTGGGTAATAGGTAATTAAGCAAAACAAGTAGGATAAATAAGCCAATCAGAGCAAGTGGTGTCATTAGGCTTCTAAGATTATCCAGCAAATCCGGCTGCAAATTAATATGTGCGGCAATCATTACCAAAACATTTTGCCCAAAGGTCAAAACGAACATGGCAAGGACAAATAAAATCAACGAGGCAACGAGTATCAACAAACCAAAAAGGCGTGTTAATAGAAAGTTTCGCGTTTTAACGACACCATAAGCCTTCGTCATTGCCGACTGCAAGGCACCAATCCCTTGACTTGCCGCCCATAACGTTGCCAAAACCGAAAGCGACAGGCGCCCGCCGGATTTTTGGGTTAATAGATTAACGATGACAGATGAAAAACGATTATAGATGTCCTCCGGCACGACCTTTTGCGCATAAAGCATAATCTCCGCAACATTTAAATTCAAATACGGCAGCAGACTACCGATCGTCATCACCATTGGAAACAATGACAATAAAAAGTAATAGGCAACGGCAACACTTGAAACGTTAATCTCAGCGCTTTGATTATATTTATGAAATAAACTCAGCCAGACTGAGCTTTTTAGTCTTGACACACATTTTTTCAAATTAATACGTTCCTTCTTCGCCTTGAGAGGTTAAAATGTGTGGACCGTCCTTAGTAATCACAAGTGAATGCTCATATTGACATGAGATTGAGCCGTCCTTAGTGTAGGCTGGTGCAATCTCGCCACTCATCTCTTTAAAGTCCATCGTCATCTGCCAATCACCGATATTAACCATTGGTTCAATTGTAATCGTCATGCCTTCTTTTAAGCGCAAGCCTTTACCTGCTTCACCGTAATGTGGAATCATTGGTTCTTCGTGAATGGTTGGTCCGATACCATGACCGACAAAGTCACGAACAACCGAAAAGCCTTCATGCTCAACATAGGTCTGAATCGCATGACCAATATCACCAACTCGATTGCCAACCTGTGCGGCTTCTATTCCTAGATATAACGCTTGCTTGGTTACTGCCATTAAACGTGCAACCTCAGGGGTGACCTCGCCGACTGCATATGCCCAGCACGAGTCAGAAATTGCACCATTTAGGTCAACACACATATCGACCTTGATAAGATCGCCATTTTTTAGCTTTTGATGTCTGGGAAAACCGTGACAGATTTCCTGATTAATCGAGCAGCAGGTCGCATATTCATAGCCCTCAAAGCCAATTTGCGCCGCCTTAGCTCCTTTTGACTCAATCAACTTTCTCGCTAAAGTTTCAATCTCCCACATATCAATTCCCGGCTTAATAAAATCACGCAGCTGACGATGTACATCTGCTAAAATCTCTCCAGACGCTTCCATTAATTCCACTTCTCTTTTTGATTTTAAAGTAATCATAACAACCTCTTTCCTTGCTTTCAGTAGTTTAAGTTTAGCATTGAAGGAGGGGTTAAGGCAAACACTTACCCAGTAGCACGGGGACTTTGTCGAATATAAACCAGCTCGCAGTTGCAACACAGCTTTTTAACTAAAAAATAAACAAGTATTATCTGTATCAAAATGAAAATACCAACAGTTATTTAAACGAAGATTTAGATTCTTATTTTTTCTAAATTTGCCTTAAATCATCGGACAATCCGTCAAAATATCCGAAAAATTGAAAAGCTTGCAGACAAACAAGTCGCACCTAGTTTAATGTTTGTGATTCACGGGGGACAAACAGTGCCGACTAGGAAAATAGATAAATTTCCGAACATTGGCGAATATTGACAAAAATTTCCTAATTTTCTACGTCGTTAAACGCTTTTTGTCCCACCTTCTTTTGCAAATATTTTCGTGCTTTGTTATAATTTCTCTAGTGGAAAATAAGGTAACAAATACAAAAAGGAGAAGCATATGACAAAAGCAAAAATCGTCTACGCAAGTATGACTGGCAATACAGAAGAAATCGCAGATATTGTATCAGAAGCTTTGGAAAATTTAAATATTGAGGTTGACATTGACGAATGCACGTCCGTTGAAGCAGAGGACTTTCTAGACTATGACATCACGATTGTTGCGACCTATACTTATGGAGATGGCGAGCTACCAGATGAGATTGTTGATTTCTATGAGGATTTACAGGAATTAGACCTAACCGACAAGGTTTACGGTGTGGTTGGTAGTGGCGATACGTTCTATGATGAGTTTTGCAAATCTGTTGATGACTTTGACGCTGCATTTGCTAAGACAGGTGCTACTAAGGGTGCGGAGAGTGTCAAGGTTGACCTTGCTGCTGAGGACGAGGACATTGAAAAGCTCGAAGCGTTTGCTAAGATAATCGTTGACGGCTTGAAATAATCCCTAAAAAAGTAAGCTAGCGGGAATTTGTGATATAGAAAAAGGTGCTAAATTGGCTTACGCAGGTAAACGCAGGTTTTCCCTAGCAAATTTCTCCCAACCGTGTTAAGATATAAATATGACAAGGGAACGCACCGAAAATGCGTCCCCTTGAAAGTAGAACCGTTTAAGACGGTAGCATTTTCAGTTAAAAAATAACCGTTATCCTGCTAAAGATAAGACGGTTATTTTTTGTCGTTTTTAAGCAAATTGACAATCAGCTGTATTAAGGCAATGGTAAACATACCAAAGGCTAACAATAGCTGAATTGTCTCAAATGCGGACAAAAGGCTTCTCCTTTCATAGATTTTGGGAGTACACTCATACGCACCACCTCACTTTCAAAGAAAGCCACCGTCATAACTTTTCTACCTGCTCATTATAACATTGATTTCAGTTTTATTGAAGTTGTGAATTGAGAAAAGTGCTAAAATCCCACAACACAGATAACCGCACGAACTGCCGTCCGTGCGGTTATCTATATCAACTTTTAGGCTAAGTAGTCTTGACTAGGAAGTCCACGTCAAGCATGGTTTCACCGGCTTAGCTTAGCAGTTTTTTTAGCTGTTTGAACATCTGCCGTCCAGTGCGCATAGAGTGTGATTTCGTTGCTGGTATTTGTCCACTTAACATCAGTGTCTGTGTAGCTGCTTTTAACAAGCTTGCCTTTGTCATCAATTACCTGTTCGCCGCCTTCTGCTGATGTAAAGTACCCCGCAAAAGTAAAACCATCTTTTTTCGGCATTTCATCTTTATTCTCCAGTCCGTAGATGAATTTTGAGTCTTCGGTGACAGTTAGGGCTGTACTGCCGCTAGTTGCACCATTGAGGTCTAGTGTGACGTTGTGGATTGGTCGAGTCGAAATCCAGAGGGCTGGAACGGTAACAGGGGCACTCCATTCCGCATATAATTCCCTAGCTTGATTCGAAAAAGCTCCAGTACCTATCACAACACCAGCTTTGTTAAACTCAATCGGAGATCTCAAATAATAATCACCGCTAATACCACTGGCTAATATCGCCTTACTTCCCCAATTTCCACTATCATCTAGTGGTAAGCTATTTAAATCACCGTAGCTTAAGGCAAAGGCTTGCTTTTTATCGGTGAGACTACCCGCCTTATTGGCAGTTAAAAGCGTCTTAAAGCGGGTATCCAAATAACCATATGATCCATAAAACTTTTTCCCAGCGATGTCATCCCAACCAGGTTGACCATTCGTTTTCCATTTCCAATCACTAACACCACTGTTTTCTAAAAAGTATGTAGGGCCAATGCTTGCAAGTTTGGAAAAAGTCGGTAAGTCAAGATTAACTGGCATAATGAAACTCGAGTATGCTGCAAGGTATTCATCATAATACACATCAATAGTTGCCTTAAGATTTGACCTGCCATAGCCTGTATCATCAGGTTCAGCATTAAAGTAAGTCTCATCACTATTAGAAGCATAAAAACTATTCCGTGGCTCAGGGCTGTCAGTTTTAGTAACCCTAATAATCAACTTCTTTGTTGTATCAAAGTCATTTTCGTTAGAGTTATAAATTCCACCGTAAAAATTACGAATTACTCGCCACGTATCGCCTGCGATTTCAACCTCACCACTTTCGTTAAATTCAGGATTGAAAGTATCGTTATTCTCTACCCAATGCGCAAAGAGCTCCAAAGTTTCAAGGTCTGATGTCCACTTGCTACTACCGTCTGTATATGTTGTATTTGCAACCAAGCTACCGTTTGCCTCGATGATTTTAACCCCATCTTCACCAGCAGTATAGTAGCCTATCAGCGTATGTCCAGTATAGCTATGCGGTGTGAAGGTGCTCAGCTCGGCGAAACCTTTTGTCGCCGTTACTTCCCTATCATCTGTCGAAACACCAGCGTTTACTTTTAGGGTCAGCTTGGTCGTACCAGTAGCGGGAGGTTCTTCCCCCTGCCAGTGCGCATAAAGTGTCTGTGGCTGCTTCGTTCCCCATTGACCGTTAGCAGTAATATAGCGAACTTCTTCATCTTTTATTTCACTACCACTATTA
>JAISYB010000087.1 GCA_031270215.1 Streptococcaceae bacterium
AAGGAAAATGGGGTCGTTCTTCTGCCGGTTGACAGTGAACATTCCGCCATTTTTCAATGCATGCAAGGCGTAAATCCTCAGGATTTAAAAAGTATCACAATTACAGCAAGTGGCGGCAGCTTTCGTGATAAAACGCGCGAAGAACTCGAAAATGTTAGTGTTGATGATGCACTTAATCATCCAAATTGGTCAATGGGGCAGAAGATTACGATTGATTCTGCTACAATGGTTAATAAGGCACTGGAAGTTATCGAGGCACATTTTTTATTTGATTTGCCGTACGAGAAGATTGAAACGATTTTACATCGGGAAAGTGCCGTACATTCACTGATTACGCTAAATGACGGTGCAATAATTGCCGAGCTTGGCGCAAGCGATATGCGTCAGCCCATCCAGTACGCCTTAACTTATCCGGCACATCAACGCTTGATTAACAAAAAGCCGTTTAATTTATCCGACATGAAAGCTCTACATTTTGCGAAAATGGACTTTGAACGTTTTCCAATGTTAGCTCTAGGCTATCAGGTCGGAAAATCTGGTGGTAGCTTTCCAACGGTTTTTAATGCGGCTAATGAAATTGCAGCCGCAGCATTTCTAGCAGGTAAAATCACCTTTTTAGAAATAGAAACACTGATTGAATATGCGGTTAGTCTACACCAAGAAGTTAGACATTTAGATTTAGAAAAAATTATTGAAATCGATCAGGCAACACGACGATTAGTTAATCAAAGGATTGGATAGAAAATGCAGACAATTTTAACATTTATCATTATTTTTTGTGTCATTGTTACTTTTCACGAATTTGGTCATTTTTACTTTGCGAAAAAATCTGGTATTCTAGTCAGAGAATTTGCAATTGGTATGGGACCAAAGATTTTTAGTCACCAAGGAAAAGACGGCACAGCGTATACGGTTAGAGTTTTACCACTTGGCGGCTATGTTAGAATGGCTGGCTGGGGAGAAGACGAAGAAGACATCAAGACTGGCACCCCAGTCGGTCTTAAGCTTAATAGCGAAGGGATTGTCACTCAGATTAGCTTAAGTGACAAGGGAGCAATGGATTTCTTACCTCTAACGTTGACTGCCTATGATTTAGTCGAATCACTGACGATTACTGGCTTAGTTAATAACGAGGAGCAGACTTATAGCGTTGACCATGATGCGACAATTATTGAAAAAGACGGCACAAAGCTTAGGATTGCTCCCTTAGATGTTCAATTTCAATCCGCAAAATTAAGCCAGCGAATGTTGACCAATTTTGCCGGTCCGATGAATAATTTCATCTTAGGGATTATTCTATTTATGATTTTAACCTTTGTGCAAGGTGGTGTTCCGACTAGCTCAACCAATCGAATTGGCGAGGTTACACCAAACAGTCCGGCAGCTCAAGCAGGCTTAAAGGAAGATGATGCAATCATCTCTGCAAATCAGAAAAAAATTAAGAAATGGTCTGATTTGGCTAATGTGATTGAACAATCTAAAGGGAAAGAAATGACGTTAAAAGTTAAGCGTAATAATAAAACTTTTGCTGTTTCACTCAAGGCAAAGGTCATGACGGTTAACGGACAAAAGTCAACGATGATTGGAATTTCTCAGCCGCTGAATCGAAATTTTATTGCCAAAGTGACCGGCGGATTTAGTCGAGCCTTTGACGTGTCATTTTCAATCTTTAAGGCACTTGGCAGCCTGATTACTAAACCTGATTTAAATAAACTGGGTGGTCCAGTGATGATTTTTGAGTTGAGCTCCCAAGTATCTAAACAAGGTTGGCAATCAGTTGTTGCACTAATGGCGGCATTATCAATGAATCTAGGAATTTTTAATTTATTACCAATTCCAGCACTTGATGGCGGAAAGCTATTGATGAACATCATTGAGGGTGTGCGTGGTAAGCCATTGTCACAGGAGAAAGAAGGGATTATTACGATTGTCGGTATGGTCTTAATGGTTATTTTGATGATTTTAGTGACATGGAATGACATTTTTAGATTTATCAATCGATAATAATTTTTGAAAAAATTAAACCAGGGGGTTTTTATAATAATGAAACAAACGAGGTTATTGATACCAACATTACGTGAAGTACCAAATGATGCGCAGGTTTTGAGCCATCAAATCTTGCTGCGAGCAGGATATATCCGTCAGGTATCAGCAGGGATTTATGCTTATCTACCACTTGCCTATCGAGTTTTGGGGAAAATAGAACAAATTATCCGCGAGGAGCTTGATAAAATTGATGCTGTTGAAATGTTAATGCCAGCATTGCTTAATGCTGATTTATGGAAAGAATCTGGGCGCTATGAAACATACGGTGAGGATTTATATAAGTTAAAAAATAGAGATGCAACAGACTTCATCTTAGGACCAACGCATGAAGAAACCTTTACCGCTTTAATCCGTGATGAAATTAATTCATATAAGAAATTGCCACTGAATTTATACCAAATTCAACCAAAATATCGTGATGAAAAGCGCCCTAGAAATGGTTTGTTGCGTGGTCGTGAATTTATTATGAAGGACGGTTATAGCTTTCATGCAACGAAGGAAAGCTTAGATGAAGTTTTCCAACAATATGAGCAAGCATATAGCGCCATTTTTAAACGACTGCACCTTAATTTTCGTGCGATTCAGGCCGACAGTGGTTCAATGGGTGGCAGTCAATCTACGGAGTTTATGGCAATTTCTGAAATTGGTGAGGATACAGTTGTTTATTCAGACAAGGGAGATTATGCAGCTAATTTGGAAAAAGCGACATCACTTTTCGTGTCTGTAGTAAATGAAGAAGCTTTGCAGCCATTGGAAAAAATTGCAACACCAGGAATAAAAACAATCGAAGAAGTAGCTGATTTTCTAGCAATTGATAAAAAGCAAACTGTTAAGACATTAGTTTATATTGCTGATGGAAAACCGGTTGTCGTGCTGCTTTGTGGTGATGATGAGTTAAATGAAGTCAAGTTGAAAAACTATCTTGGAAGCGACTTTTTAGAAGCAGCCAGCGAAAATGAAGCATTGCAATATTTAGGTGCAAATTTCGGCTCACTTGGTCCAATCGGACTGCCAGAAAATATTTTGGTACTTGGAGATTTATATGTTCAAAACCTCAAGAACGTGGCTGTTGGTGCCAATGAAGACGGCTATCATTACAAAAATGCGAATCCAGATCGTGATTTCAAAGCTGAGGAATATCTTGATTTAAGAAATGTCAAAGCTGGAGAAATTTCTCCTGACGGTAATGGTGAACTTTCATTTGCACGTGGAATTGAAATTGGTCATATCTTTAAGCTTGGCACACGTTATTCAGAAAGCTTTGGTGCCAATGTCTTAGATGAAAATGGTCGCCAAATCCCGATTATTATGGGCAGCTACGGCATTGGTGTTAGCCGCCTACTCTCAGCCTTGGCACAGCAGTTTGCGACAGAAAATAGCTTGGCTTGGCCAAAAGAAATTGCACCTTTTGACGTCCATCTCATTCCAATCAATTTAAAACAAGAATCTCAAGCAGATTTAACAGCTCAAATTGAAAATCAGCTTAAAAATCTTGGTTTTGATGTTTTGGTTGACGATCGAGCTGAACGCGCAGGAGTGAAGTTTAACGATGCAGACTTGATTGGAATACCAGTGAAAATAACCATTGGTAAGCGAGCAGATGAAGGCATTGTTGAGTTAAAAATTGGTAATCAAGAAGAAGAAGTTGCTGCAAGCGACTTAGCTGAAATTTTATCAGCCAATCAGTAAATAAGCGTATTAGCCTTCCCTATAACATTGAACATTTCAGTGTTATGGGGATTTTTGGATATTAGAAAAAAAGTGGCGGCTGACCCAAATGTCTTTTTTAGAAATTTAAAAAAATCGAAAAATTTTTAAAAATATAGTTGAAATCGGTTGCATTTTCTTGAAAAGGTGCTATAATAAGTGTGTAAGGAGCAAGAGAAAGTTCCCGATAAGCAGTTGGAAGAAGATGGAAAAGTGAAAGCTGCGAAGTGTGCCAAACGGAAATCCAGGAGTGATGTTTGGTAGTAGTGGTAGATATGGAAAGTGGTGGGAATTTGAAAGACTCCTTATACGTAGCGCTTGTCCGGTAGACAGTGATTTGAGATTTGCAGCGTCATGCAGGTTGATGATTTAAGTGTTTACTGGACAAGTTTTTTTGCGTTTAAAGCATAATTGAGGAAAGATAGTGCGGTAAATTCTCAGAATGAACCAGAATATTTAGGATTATCTGTTTAATCTGCATGTGAACGATACGGATTAATCGATAAAATAATGAGCTTGGAAGCAATAACATCTCCAAGTTCTTTTTTACTTAAAACAAAAGCGCCTGAAAATAGATAAATTCTACCTCGCTAAACGCCACTGTTTAACCTTTTTCAATATGCAATTGCTCAATCAAATCGTTGAATATTTTTATAATTATCTCGATTTTTTGGTTTGCAAATTGATGATTAAAAATCAAGTTATTATCATCGTTTTGCACTTATTTCAATTGCTTGCCGCTGTTTTTGCAACAGAAAAGTTTACGCTTGAACAATCGTAAATTCGATTTTATATCCTAAGCGATTGACGATTTCAGCCAAGGTATCAAACGTTACATTCATCGACCCGCTTTCAATTCTTGCAATAGTTGTTTGAGTTTTTCCAACCTTTTCAGCTAATTCTTTTTGTGTATAGCCTTCACGTTCTCTTAGTTCAGAAAGAAGAACAGAAGCTTTCAGTTGTTCGTCAAGTTGTTCCAAATGTATCGCGCGTTCAGTGTCACTATTTTTAATATCATTATAGATATCATTAAATGATTTAGTCGGCATTTTTATTTTCCTCCCTATACGATTTCATAATACGCTCAGCTTTTTCAATTTCTAAGATAGGTGTTTTTTGTGTTTTTTTAGTAAATCCATGTGTAATGATGTAAGTTTGCCCCACTTTTTGAAAATATAATGCTCGTTGAATATTCGAAGCAACTTTAGAACGAATTTCGAAAATATCGTCGTTTAGCCGTTTCACCCATTCCTTTCTCATAGCGACTAGCATTCCAAGCTCTTGAACATTCTTTACAGTTGCAAGCAATTTGTCGGCATCTTTTTGAGGGATTTCTTTCAAAAATGCTTCTAGGTTTGAAGTTTTATGCCCTTTGGGAATGTAGACTTCAAATATTGGTTTATCGATCATAAATTCATTATATCATAAATAGTTAAAAAATGAAATATATGTTATTTTGGCGATAACCAAAATGTATGGTTGTATCTGTACCGAGAAATATTGATAGTTTAAGCGAGTTTTCAAGCTATCTAAAAACTAACTCGGAAAAAGTTAAAAATATCTAGGTGCTAATGGTAAATGAAATTGGAGTATCAAAGCGATTTTTTTGATTCATCTGGCAAAATTTGTTATAATTAACTTGTTTCGTAATGGGGTTGTTACGGATTCGACAGGCATGCTTGAGCATGAACTGCAGCCCGAAGGACGTTTCGTTAAAAGTCACAGTTAAATATAACTGCTAAAACAAACAATTCTTACGCAGTAGCTGCCTAAACACCAGCACTCGCAGTCTTTAATCGTGTTACTTTCGCGCCTTTAAAGACTTCATTTTAGAAAGTTACGTCTGAGTATTGCTTGGCTGCTTAGAAAGAGATTTTCAAGCTCGCTTATCTTGCTGGGGTTATATGACGGCTCTTTAGGTTAAACTAAAAACATAT
>JAISYB010000090.1 GCA_031270215.1 Streptococcaceae bacterium
CAATAGGAAAATCATTCGTCTTTTAAATAAATTAAACAGAATTTTAGCTAAGATTGGAATAAAAAAATGAATCGTTTATTATTATATGTCCATTTTAATAAATTTAATCAAGTAAGTGACCATGTTGTCTATCAACTTTCTAGGTTAAGACCGCTTTTTTCTAATGTCATCTTTATCTCAAATAGTGAATTGAGTGATGAAGATTGTACAAGACTGTCAAACTTAAAATTGTATGATGATTTGATTCAGAGACAAAACGAAGGATTTGATTTTGCAGCATGGCGGGATGGGATGACGTTTGTTGGTTTTGATCATCTTAGTGACTATGACTCTGTAACGCTGATGAACGACACTTGCTTTGGTCCTTTATACGATTTAGCGCCTTATTATGAAAAATACGAAGCAGATCGTTCGATTGATTTTTGGGGTATAACGAATCATGTTGCACATGAAAAGTATCCTGAACATATCCAAAGTTATTTTATGTCATTTAAGAACGAAGTTTTGCAATCTAGAAATTTTCAAGATTTTTGGAAAAAAGTTAAAAGTTTTACCGATGTCCAAGATGTGATTGATCATTATGAAACACAGAACACAGAAATTTTAATGCAAGCAGGTTTTAAAGGGCAGACGATTTTAGATACGACATTACTTGATGCGACACAGATGACTTATCCGGATTTTTCTTTTTGGAATCCGACGGCCATTGTTCAAAATAAAGTACCGTTTATTAAAGTAAAAGCAATTGCAGCACATCAAGCAATTACACCGTATGTTCTAGATTATATTAGGAAGAATACTGATTATCCAATAGAGTTAATCACAGGCCATATGTCAATGATTGATTTACCAGATTATCCTTATCTACTTTCTGAAAAATTTATTGATAAAACATGCCAATATACTGGGGTTTCAGAGCGTGTTGCGGTTCATTTCCATGTTTTTTATGTTGATTTAGTAGCTGATTTCTTAGCTGAATTTTTAAAATTTGAATTTAATTATGATTTATTGATTACAACAGATACAATTGCTAAAAAAGAAGAAATTCAAACAATTTTATCAGCCGAAAAAATGACGGCAGAAATATTTGTGACTGGGAATATTGGTCGAGATATTTATCCAATGTTAAAAATTAAAGATAAAATCAGTCAATATGATATTATCGGTCACTTTCATACTAAAAAATCTAAAGAAGCCGATTTTTTTGCAGGAGAATCTTGGCGGAATGAATTGATTGATATGTTGATTAAACCAGCCAATTCGTTGATTCAAAATTTAGTTGATGATAAAAATCTAGGAGTCATTATTGCTGATATTCCAACCTTTTTTAGATTCAATAAGATTGTGAATGCGAATAATGAAGCAAGTATGGCACCTATCATGAATGAATTGTGGCATAAAATGAATTTCAAAAAAGAAATTGATTTTAGTCAAATGGATACTTTTACAATGAGTTATGGTACATTTGTTTGGTTTAAATACCAAGCTTATCAATCTTTATTTGATTTAGAAATTAAAGATACGGATATTCCGAAAGAACCGTTGCCCCAAAATACGATATTGCATGCAATTGAAAGATTATTTATTTATATCGCTTGGGAGCATAACTATGACTTTAAAATTTCTCAAAATGAAATAAAAATGACAGCATTTGTGGATAATAAAGTTTTAAATACGAAAATGGGGTTTCCAAATGAACAGATGGGCCTCAAAAAATCATTTCGGTATATCTTTAGTAGGTTCAAGTTAGAAATAAAGAAAATATTTTCTATTTTTAAGGGGCGTTAACATTTGACAGTGAAGTGATACCTTAGTCAGGCAGCTTGACTTTTAGATTGAAGGAATGCAAGTGCACATTAGCTTGAGTTGTAGGATGATGGATTAAGGTAAAAAGGGATGAATTGAGCAACAGGTCAACATCATTTTTATGAAAATAAATAAAATTAAGCAGTCTAGCAATTACAATTTTGAGTGACAATAGTTTTTGGATATTTTAAAAATAGAAAGGAAGATCACAATGACAACACCCAAAAAAACGCATATTCTGGATATTAAATTTGAAAAGCTGTTTTTGATTCTAATATTAGCTTTAGGGTCTATCACTTTAGTTATTCAACCAGTGTTTTCAGTGCCTGATGAGGGAATTCATTTTAAAAATGCTTATAGTGTTTTTCATAATGATGCTAACAAGGAAGATTTTAAAAGATACGCTGTCCCTGGCAGTAAAGGTCCTCTTAAGCCCACTTATGTTAAAGACTTTTTTATAACTAAAAAGAAGTTTAATAAAAATCCGCTTGCGTTTAATTTTAAATTTAAATCGATACAGTATTTACCTACAGCAATAGGAATGTTAATTGGTCAAGCGATTTATCCAAGTTTAGGTGTTGTTCTGATTTTCGGTCGCATTTTTAATTTTATATTGTATGTGTTAGGGATTTATTTTGCAATAAAGAAAGCAAAATTCGGTCAGCCATTGATGGCATTTGTTGCATTACTACCGATGAGCATTCAGCAAGCAGCCTCAATTTCCTATGACGTTCTATTTTTTATCTCGATTTATGCTTGTTTTTCTTTAGTTACTAATTTGGCAACTAGGAAAAAGCCATTGAGTAAGCAGTGGTATATTTATATTACTTTAATTGTGATATTACTGTTTTTAGTAAAAGTATCTGCATTAGCATTAGGACTATATTTTATCACACTACCAGCGATATTATTTGGCGGTGGTCATTTATCAAAATTTATTGATAAGTTTTGGTTGTTTTGTAATAGGTATAGGGTTATTCTGACTGCACTTGTTGGCATTGTTTTTCTTTTGTATTTAAAACTACAATTCAGGAATTTTGGCGGGGTCTCCAGAGGGCTTCAAGTACTCATTAATTCTTTGACTAGACCGGATATTAAAACAGATTTGGATTCTACTGCAACTTCAGGAATTATTGGAAGCTTTGGTTGGTTGACATATCGCTTGCCAGAGTGGTTAGTCATCATAGATTTTATTTTTATCGCATTAATTTCACTGAATGAAAAAAATATAATTTTAAAAACACGAATGGTCGTTTCAAGTTTAGTTATTTATATTGTAAATATTGTCATGTTGACGATAACAATGTTTTTTGCACACACCATTGAAGTTTTGAAATTAAATGATGCGATGTTTGCAATGGGTGAACAAGGTCGATACTATACACCCTTCCTAATTTGTTTTTCACCTATTGGTATCTATCTAAATAAATATATCAAAGTGGAGATACGAGAACGAACCCTGAAGAAAATATTTATCGCAATGGTCTTGTTTAACGGTTTGTTTTTTATTTTGCTAACACTTTTATTTTATTATACGGTTGACGGAGGGCTAGCCTTTTTACCCGAATTAGGACAACAATTGCGAAAATAGTGATTTTATTTGTTTCAGATTTGTCAAGGATTTTTGAATTGGGTAGAAAGACGTTTACAAAACAGATTTACTTTTTAGCAACACCAATTTGGGTGTTAGTTATTGAAGATGACAGTTAAGGCGTTTGTTAACAGTAAACAAATCGCATACATAAAATATATGAAAGGATGAATGAAGATGACATACATTCATACATTTGTTATTTGCGCATACCAAGAGTCGATTTATTTAGAAGAATGTATTCAGTCATGTTTGACGCAAGAATCGGTAGCCACAGGGCAATCCGGAGTCATCCTTTATACGAGTACACCAAATGAATATATTATTAATTTGTGTGAAAAATATCATATTGAGCAGTTTGTTGGGTCAAGTAGCGGGATTGGTGCTAATTGGAATGAGGCACTGTCGTTTGTCAAAACAGATCTTGCAACCATTGCTCATCAGGATGATATCTATCTGCCAGACTATGGCACTGAGGTGATTAATGCGTTTAAGGCAGATGAACAGCTCAATATTGCTTTTACCGACTATCTTGAAAATGATGCGGCAGATACAGTCCGCACGCGCAATATCAATCTGAAAATTAAGTCATTCGGCTTGAAATTAATGTCTTTATCGAACAATAAACGTTATCAGCGGCGCATTTATGCTTTTGGCAATTTTATCTGCTGTCCTGCGGTGACTTATAATTTGCAACGTTTGGCTGATTTTAAATTTGACGAAAATCTGAAAATGGCGCTTGATTGGGATGCTTGGGAGCGGATTATGAAATTATCTGGTCGGCTTAAATTCATTCCAGATAAGCTGATGTACCATCGTATTCATCCGGATTCTGAAACAACTTTTAATACAACGGATCAAAATCGTGAAAAGGAAGAATATGCAATGTTTCGCCGCTATTGGCCGAAATTGATTGCTAAGCTGTTGATAAATTTATATATCCATAATCAAAAAACCAATAGTTAGTAAATAATAATCAGGCTGGGTCTGCGGTATAAGTCCCAGCCGATTTTTCATCTTTTACGTGTGGACAGCAGCTCAATCAAACAGTGTAAGCAAAGACAACAATTTCCTAATTTTTTAGGTCGTTAAGCGCCGTTTGTCCCGCCTTCTACTGTCGAAACTCAAAGTATAATAGAGCGCTAATGCGTTTTGGAGCTTGTTAATCAATGATTTCACCCTATTTTTCGTAATATATTTAGCGAATGAAGGGTGGTAAGAGTATGTTAACAGCAGTAAGTGTCAATGGTAAGGCGGTCTGTTTGCTAGACTATCACATATCTGACATTAAGGAACTTCAAAAATACCAATGGTATTGCACTGCATGCGGGTCAAAAATGATTTTAAAGATTGGTTCAATCAAGCAGCCACACTTTGCGCATCTGTCTTTAAAGGCGTGTAATGTCGATCAAGAGAGCGAAAGTGCAGCCCATTTGGCATACAAAGAGCGCCTTTATCAGTGGTGTCAGGCAGACGAGCTACCAGTGGAAATGGAAAAATATCTCCCTAATCTTGCGCAAATACCCGATTTATTAATTGCAGGAAGGATCGCAATTGAGATACAATGCAGTCCGCTTTCCATTAAACGTTTTAAGGAAAGAACGGAAAATTATCTCAGACATGGCTATCAGGTTGTTTGGTTAATGGGGGAAAAGCTACATTTAAAGCAGAAATTGAGCGCATTACAAACCGAGATGTGCTGTTTCTCACTACAATCGGGCGTTTATTTTTGGGAAATCCATCGTTTTGGTTTGAAGCTTAACGAGCTAATGATAGAGGATTTAGCACAGCATTTATTCATGAAAACGCGTATTTTTAAGTTTGAACAGCAGCCATTTTTAAGTGCTTTGCGTGCGCCATTTGTTCAATCAACGCACCAGCAGCATTTTATCCGCTTTGATTATCAAAAATGTCAGCAAATCATCCAACAGAGTTTATTTTTTGCAGGTAAAAAATGGGTTGGTCTTCAAGCGCTTTGCTATCAAAATGGCGTTGTTTTACAGACATTATCTGAAGATTTTTTATTTCCCGGAAAATTTCCATTGTTTTATCAGCCGATTCAATTTAGAATAAGGCTACGGCATTTTTTAGAGCAACTAAGGACATTTGCGGAAGTTTTTGAGCTAATGGCTGAACAACTACGTCTGCCAGTTCAGATAAATGCTGAGAAGTATCTCAAGGCGCTACTTGCCTTTGAGTTAAATCGGCTAGCGGCACAGCGGCAGCTGCTTGTAACAGCAAGCGGATTTCAGTTAAAGCCTAGTAAGCATGGCTTAACGATGGATAGTATCAAATCGCCCAAGGCGGAGCTTAAACAGCTAGCGGATTTATTTAAAGAGGAGGGTTTAAGTGGAAAGAGGGAAGGAAACAATTAAAAATTTTTCAATGATTACCTTGGGAATTGCGATTTATAGCTTCGGTTTTACCAAGTTTAATATGGCAAATCACTTGGCAGAGGGCGGTATTGCAGGGATAACATTGATTTTCAAGGCATTATTTAATATCAATCCAGCCTTTAGTAATTTGATTTTGAATGCACCTTTAATTTTGCTTGCGGCTAAGATTTTAGGCAAGAAAATGCTCGGCTTTGCAGCCTTTGCGGTACCTTGCTTGTCGTTTTTTATGTATTTCTGGCAGGAGCTACCAATAACCGTTGATGTTAGTCATGACATGCTGATTGCTTCTATTTTGTCTGGGATATTTTCAGGTGTTGGCGGCGGATTGGTCTTAAGAAGTGGTGGTATTATTGGCGGTGGAGATATTATTGCTCGTTTAGCGCAGCACTGGTTTGGTATGCCTTTAAGTCGTGCCCTGCTATTAGTTGACGGTGTTGTACTTGCCCT
>JAISYB010000148.1 GCA_031270215.1 Streptococcaceae bacterium
CAACTTGTTGAGGAGATTAAAGGAATTGGTTTCAAGCGTGCCGACCAAATTGCCGCAAAGCTCGGGATAAATCATGATGCACAGGCACGTTTTCGTGCTGCCTTAATCCATGAAGTACTACAAACAGCAGTAACGAGTGGAGATACTTATGTTGAAGCAAAAGAGCTGCTCACCTTAGCGATTGAAACACTTGAAAATTCTAGAGCGTATCCGGTTAATCCTGAAAGTGTCGCCCAAGCACTATTAGAACTTATCAAAGAAGGAAAAGTTCAGCAGGACGAAACAAAAATTTTTGAAAATTCACTTTATTTTGCCGAAAAAGGGATTACTTCGCAGATTAAGCGGCTACTAAAACGTAAGCAGGTAAGTCACTATGATGATACACTGCTTGATAAAATGATTGATGAAGTCGAAGCGTATTTTCAGCTGAATTACGGCAAAACTCAGCGCATGGCAATTAAGGCAGCCATTCAATCACCGTTTTTCATTTTAACGGGTGGTCCGGGAACGGGTAAAACAACAATTATTAATGCAATTTTACATGTTTTTGCTAGATTAAATGATTTGTCCTTAGACCCTGCGGACTACCGTGATGAGATTTTCCCATTTCTTTTAGCTGCTCCAACAGGTCGTGCTGCAAAGCGAATGAATGAAACAACCGGACTTCCTGCAAGCACTATTCATCGCAAGCTTGGTCTATCCGCAGAAGATGATAATTTGGCTGAGGGAGCTGCATTGTTAGGGGATTTGCTAATTGTTGATGAATTTTCGATGGTGGATACTTGGCTTGCTAATCAGCTGCTTCAAGCGATTCCGCAGAATATGCAGGTTATTTTTGTGGGAGATAAGGATCAACTACCATCGGTTGGACCGGGACAGGTCTTGGCTGATTTGTTGAAAATAACCGAAATTTCTAAGGTTGAATTAAAACAAATCTATCGTCAAGGAAAAGATTCAAGTGTGATTACACTTGCTCATAGTATAAAATCTGGGATTATTCCAGCTGATTTGACGATGAATCAATCTGACAAATCTTTTTTTTCAGCAACGAGTGAGTTAGTTTTACCAATGATTGAAAAAATTTTAATCAAGGCAAAAGCTAAAGGAATTACAGCAAATGACCTTCAAGTTTTAGCACCTATTTATCGGGGAGTCGCAGGAATTAATGCATTGAACCAAATGATGCAAGCTATTTTCAATCCGATAGATGATGAAGGATTTGAGGTAGTTTATAAAGAAATTAAATATCGCCGAGGCGATAAAATCCTCCATTTAGTCAATGAGCCGGAACAAAACGTCTTTAATGGCGATATTGGGTTTATTTCAAGCATTATCCCTGCTAGGCACGCTGAAAGCAAGATGGACGAGCTGGTTTTAGATTTTGATGGCAATGAAGTCATCTATCCCAGAAGTAGTTGGCATAAAATTACACTGAGTTATGCGATGAGTATTCATAAAGCGCAGGGTTCAGAGTTTGAATTGGTCATTTTGCCATTAGTTTCAGCTTATCACAGAATGCTTGCTAGAAATTTGCTCTACACAGCGATTACTAGAAGTCGTTCCAAATTAATTTTGATTGGAGAATTAACCGCTTTTGAGCAGGCAATTATCCATCAAAGTAATACACGGAGGACTAATTTACTAGCTGATTTTTCGATTAATTCGGCTGACTATTTACCGGATGAAGCTGAGGAAAACAAGCTAATGGAGTCTGAGGAAACGTATATTTTGACATCTGAGCTGATTGAAAAGGGGAAAATTTCCACAAATATCGGTCTGGAAGATTTAACACCGTATGATTTTTTGAATTAGTTGTCGATATTTTCAGACAACTAATCGCTTTCAAAAAGGAAATATTGACATGAAATTAACCTAATCGCCTTAAGAATGTAACATTAAACTCACATTTTTAAAATACTTTTCTGTATTTAAAACAGGGTTAATCCATTGATAATGCTAAGATTAACACGAAAAATTCTTGAAATATAATCTTTACAATGGCTAAAACAAGTAATATTTCTAACGCGCAATTAACATCTGATTAAAATCCTCTTGTAATGATGAAAGGTTATACTAGCTTTCAGATTGTAAGGAGGATTTTTTATTCATGAAGAAATTAACAATTTTAGGTGCTTTATTATTAGCACTGTTTTTAACAAAAAACGTTAGCGCAGAACAAGTGGAAGTCAGAAGTGGTGACACATTGAGTGAGCTGGCAGAAAAATATGGTGTGTCTGTTGATGATTTGGTTAGAATTAATCAAATTAAAGATCGTTCGTTGATTTATGTCGGTGATATTTTAGAAACGGGTAATCAGACAGAAGCTCAAGCAGTACAAACAAAGCAACCGGCTGCTACAGCGGCAAGCGTTTCAACTAATAGCTACATTGCAACAACTAATAGCGCTAAGGAGTGGATTGCTCAAGTCGAGTCAGGTGGCTCATATACCGCAACTAATGGACGCTATATTGGACGTTATCAATTAACTAATAGCTATCTTAATGGCGACTATTCAATAGAAAATCAAGAACGAGTTGCCGATCGCTATGTTGCAAGTCGTTACGGTTCATGGGAAAATGCGAAACAATTCTGGTTAAATAATGGCTGGTATTAAAAACATCAAAGTAACGATTGATAAATGTTAAGAAATTTGGCAATAGCTGATAGAAAATATCGGTTATTGCTTTTTTGTGTGCGGGCGATGTAAATTAAGCTAAAGGAGCGCTCCAAATTTCCTAAGAGGTGCTTTTTTATGTATAATTGACAGAGGAATGTAAGCAAGTCATCAGTTTAAGGAGTTAACAATGAGTTATCAAAAAATGTTTTCAAAGGGATTCATTACCTTACCCAACGAGTTATTAGAATTTGTCAATGTACTGAAGTTCACACCGGAAAGCTTCATGCTTTGGCTACATCTATATCGAGAAATGAAGAATGGTGAGGTTGTTTTAAATATTGAACGATTAGTCAATTTATCAAATCTTGAAGAGCCTGCACTTTATCATTTGATTAATATTCTCGTTAATCAGCAATTAATCCGTGTGACTACTAGGGAGGATGTAACACATAAGCTGCAAACAATCGTAGATTTATCGCCAACCTTTGAGCGTTTGGATCAAATCTCTAAGCAGCCAACGTTAAAATTAAACAAGCTTGCAAAGCTCAGTCAAGTCTTTGAGCAAGAGCTAGGGCGGCAATTGTCGCCATTTGAATTAGAGGAAGTCCAAAAATGGGTGGAGGAGGAGAAACATACTCCGGAGCTTGTTAGCTTGGCGCTTAAGGAGGCTGTCTTAAATAAAAAAACAAACTTTAAATATATCGGAGCGATTTTAAGAAATTGGCAAGAGCAAGGCTGTCAGACGCCAAGTGATATTGAAGAACGCAAAGCACAGCCAAAGCGTGGGAATATTCTTGATATACATCTCCCAATCGACTGAATTGTTATGATAGAAAAGAGCAAGTGATGTTAAGCAAAGTGAATTTATTAAAAGTTTTAAAAATTATTGACGAAATGTATCCGAATGCCAAAGGAGAGCTTAATGCCAAAACGCCCTTTCAGCTTTTGATTGCGGTTATTTTGAGTGCTCAAACAACAGATAAGGCGGTTAATCAAGTCACTCCAGCACTGTTTAGGGACTATTCGACACCAGAGGCTTTAGCTAATGCTGATGTTGAAGACGTGATGGGAAAGATTGCCCGCATTGGTTTGTATAAAAATAAAAGCCGTAATATCATCCAAACAGCGCGAATGATTCATCAGGATTTTAATGACGATATACCGCAGACACATGAGGCGCTGGAAAGCTTACCGGGAGTTGGAAGAAAGACGGCGAATGTTGTTTTAGGAGATGCTTTTGGTATTCCGGGAATTGCGGTTGATACCCATGTTGAACGTGTTTCAAAGCGGCTAAGAGTTGTTAAGCAATCGGCAACCGTCAAAGAGGTTGAAGCTGCTTTAATGCAAAAAATTCCGAAATCACGTTGGGTATTAACACATCATCAGCTGATTTTATTTGGGAGATATCATTGCACAGCTAAACGCCCGAAGTGTGACATCTGTCCTGTCTTTAGCTTCTGCGGCGAGGGTAAAAAGATAATGCTCGCATATCATGATAGGAGTAAGTAGTAAATGATTTATTTTGATAATTCAGCAACAACGCAAATTTATTCAGAGAGCTTGAAGGCTTATACGGATACAGCAACAAGGGTCTTTGGCAATCCGTCAAGCTTGCACAGCTTGGGTACTCAGGCAAACCGTCTACTTGATTTAGCAAGACGGCAGATTGCTGATTTGATGTCAGTAGACAGTGGTGAAATCTTCTTTACCAGTGGTGGCACCGAAGGGGATAACTGGGTGATTAAGGGGACAGCATTTGCTAAGCAAGCATTTGGCAACCATCTGATCATCTCAGCAATTGAGCACCCCGCAGTAAAAAAGGCGGCGGAAAGCTTAATTCCATTAGGCTTTAGCATTGATTATCTGCCGGTTGATAATAAGGGAATCGTTAAGTCTGAAATGCTGACGGAATTAATTAAGCCGGAAACAATCTTGGTGTCAGTTATGGCGGTCAATAACGAGGTCGGTAGTATTCAACCGATTGCGGAAATCTCAGCGATTTTAGCACAATATCCTAAAATTCATTTTCATGTGGACGCAGTTCAAGCGGTAGGGAAGCTTGATGTAGCAGACTTTTTGACTGAACGACTTGATTTTCTAACAGCCTCAGCTCACAAATTTCACGGGCCTCGTGGTGTCGGCTTTATCTATGCTAAGAAGGGGCGCAGGCTGAAGGCGCTACTTGATGGTGGCGCTCAGGAGCTTGGGCAGCGCTCAACTACGGAAAATTTACCAGCCATTGTAGCAATGGCAAAAGCCTTACGCATTTCTATGACACGCAGCACACGATTTTTGGAGAAATCTCAAGCCTTAAAGGCTTCACTTTCAGGCGCTTTAGCGCAATATCCTCAGGTTATACAGCTAAGCGCTACTCAAGACTTTGTTCCTTATATCCTGACGATTGCTCTTAAGGGCTTGCGAGGTGAGGTTTTAGTTCATGCTTTAGAGGAGCGCCAGATTTTTGTTTCTACAACGAGTGCCTGCTCATCAAAAAAAGAACAAATGGCAGCAACCTTAATTGCGATGAAGGTCAAGCCTGAAATTGCCCAAGGGGCGATTCGGATTAGCCTGGGTGAGGACAATACAATCGCTGAGGTGGAGCAGTTTATGCTTGCTTTTAAGCAGGTGCTAAAACGTGTTGAAAGGATTAGATAAAATGGAATACTCGGAAATATTAATTCGTTACGGTGAATTATCAACCAAGGGGAAGAATAAAAATCGTTTTGTCGGACGTTTACTGACTAATCTGCGATGTAGTCTTGCAGGCTATAGCCGTCTAAAAATTACAGGGGATAGAGATCGGGCGCATATTCTGCTCAATGGCGAGAATCCTGCGGCAGTTATTGCAGATTTGAAAAAGGTCTTCGGTATTCAAAACTTTTCTCCAGCGCTTAAGGTTGATAGACAAATCAGCGCAATCAAGGCAGCAGTTCAGGAGATTATGCAAAAGCTTTATCAAGACGGTATGACCTTTAAAATCTCAACTAAGCGCAGTGACCATGACTTTGAGTATGGGACTTATGAATTAAACGAATTGCTTGGCAATGCGGTCTTTGACGTTTTGCCAAATATCAAGGCAAAAATGAAGCAGCCCGATGTCAATTTGCAGGTTGAAATTAGAAGTGATGGTGTCTTTATTTCCTACGAAACAATCAAGGGAGCACTAGGATTGCCTGTTGGAACTAGCGGCAAGGGAATGTTGATGCTCTCCGGTGGCATAGACTCACCAGTTGCCGGCTATTTAGCAATGAAACGTGGCGTTGAAATCGAAGCCGTTCACTTTGCCTCACCGCCATATACTAGCGACGGCGCACTGCTTAAGGCAAAGGACTTAACGCATAAGCTGACCGCTTATACAGGGGGGATTAAGTTTATTGAGGTTCCTTTTACGGAAATCCAAGAAACGATTCGCCAAAAAGCACCGCAGGCATACTTGATGACCTTAACACGGCGCTTTATGCTGCGGATTGTTGATGAAATTAGAGCTTTGCGCCGTGGGTTAGTCATCATTAACGGCGAATCCCTAGGACAAGTCGCTTCACAGACCTTAGAGTCAATGCAGGCAATCAATGAAGTGACGACGACCCCAATCATTCGCCCTGTGGTTACTATGGATAAGACGGAGATTATCTCAATCTCAGAGGCAATAGATACCTTTGACATCTCCATTCGACCATTTGAGGATTGCTGTACAATCTTTGCACCAGCCAGTCCAAAGACTAAGCCTAATCTAGCACATGTCCACAGCTATGAAGCTAGAATGGACGTTGATGGATTAGTGGCTCGCGCTGTTAGTGGTATTAAAATCGAAACAATTAAGGCGCAGGCAGCTGAGAATGAGGAATTTGAGGGACTGTTATAGCTCTTTTGAATACACTAAAAAAGACTCTGCGACGTTGGTATGCTCCAGCTAAGACACTTAATGATTAAGTGTTCTAGCTGGAGCGTATCATTTATCTATCCGAGCCTTTTTGTCTGAAAACTAGCATGAATCATAAAATTTACACCGCAGATGTGCTGCTTGACATTGCTCTTGGAATGTCAGTAGCGTCTTAGCTTTTTCTTAGCAAGTGTGTCAGCGCCTTTGTTTTTAGCCTCGGGAATCCATTCAATCAATAATAAGTGAAATTGAGTGGTAAGCTGATTGAATTGGTCAAGATATGGCAAAAGTCTTGGATTTTTGCTGTAATTTTTATCAATTGCAAGAACGACTGCCTTGGAATCAGTATAGATAAAAATATTTTCGGTCTGTTTTTGCTCAGCGAGCAGCCATTTAAGCGCATAGATGAGCATTTCAAATTCAGCTTCATGGTTATCAAGTGATTGTAATTCAAGCTGTTTTTGTACTTGCTTGCCTGCTTCGACAACTAAAAGACCACCGGCAGAGCGTACTTCATTGACTGCGGCATCAATATAGACCTTTAGCATTGCGACCTCCTTTTACTCAACTGCCACCAGAGGATACCCATAATAAAGCCGCAAGCCGCTGGAGTAAGCCAACCCATACCGATTGAAAAAAATGGTAAATATTGGTTTGCAAAATTAAGTAAAGATTTAATCCCACTGCTATTTTTGAGTGATTCAGGCAAGGCATTTACTCCGTCAAGGACAGCAGCAATTAGCGTGAAGTAGGTAGTCATCTGATAAACCTTTGCTTGCTGCTTAAATAGCGGGCTAATCAATGCCAGCAAAATCAGCGTGATGGCTAAGGGATAGATGAACATCAAGACAGGTGTTGAGATACTGATAATTTTCGTTAGCCCAACATTAGCAAAAATACAAGGTAAGAAGCTTATGACAGCAATAAACTGGGCATAATTTTGTTTTGGAAATAGCTCAGCAAAGGTTTCTGAGCAAGCAGTTACTAATCCGATAGCTGTCTTTAAACAAGCAATGATGACAATTAAAGAGAGAAAGAAACTGCCAAAAGTCCCTAAATAATGTTTGGCAATCTGGGCGAGGGCAATGCCGCCATTATCAGTCATGGCAAAGTGTCCCAAGCTCATTGCTCCAATTAATCCAAGTAAAGTATAGATTATCCCCATTAGGAGAATACTAATAAAGCCAGATTTAACTGTAGCTAAAGCGATAGTGCTAGGCTTTTTGACCCCCATGCTTTTGATAGTTGTAATGATGATGATGCCAAAGGCGAGCGAGGCGAGGGCATCTAAGGTATTGTAACCCTCGGTAAAGCCGGTGATAAAGGGTTGTCTGAGATAATTTCCTTGAGCTGCTGCGTTTGAGATACTTCCTAGCGGATTAATAAATGCCATAATTAAGAGAATACCCAAAAGTAATAAGAACAATGGATTTAAGAACTTGCCGACATAGCTTAACAGCTGCGTTGGTTTTCTGGAAAACCACCAAGCACTTGCAAAAAAGAGAATACTAAACATTACTAAGGCTAAAGGCTTGCTTTCAGTGCTAAGAAATGGCGCAATGCCAATCTCAAAGGAAGTCGTTGCCAAGCGTGGCAATGCAAAAAACGGTCCAATTACAAGATATAATGTCATCGTAAAAATCATGC
>JAISYB010000007.1 GCA_031270215.1 Streptococcaceae bacterium
AGAAACACGGTATACTCACAGCCCATTAGATATTAAGCATTATTCAACAGAGGAGCTACGGCAGGAATTTTTAGTAGAAAAGCTCTTTGTTTCGGGTGAAATTAATTTGACTTATACCCATAACGACCGAATGATTTTTGGCGGCGTGACGCCAACGAATGCGCCTTTAGAGATTGTTTTAAACACCGAGCTTGGTGTTGATTATTTCTTAGAGCGTCGTGAATTAGGTGTGATTAATATCGGTGGCGCCGGAAAAATTACCATTGATGGACAAACAGAGTCTATGGATAAACAAGACGGTTATTATATCGGCAAAGAAACACGTCATGTCATTTTTGAAAGTGATGATAAAGCTAATCCCGCGAAGTTTTATATTAGTTCAACACCGGCACATCACAAATGTCCAAATGTCAAAATTAGTATCAATGATATTTTGCCAATGGAAGTAGGCGAAGGTAAGACAATGAACGAGCGGAAAATCTTCCAATACATTCATCCAAATGTCTGTGAATCCTGTCAATTACAGATGGGGTATACGATTTTAGCTGAAGGTTCAAGCTGGAATACAATGCCATGTCATACGCATGAACGGCGGATGGAAGCTTATGTTTACTTCGATATAAAAGCGCCAAACAAGATTTTTCATATGATGGGCAAGCCTGATGAAACAAAGCATTTAGTGGTTGATAACGAACAAGCAATCATCAGTCCGAGTTGGTCAATTCATACAGGTGTCGGTACAAGTAATTATAGTTTTATTTGGTCAATGTGTGGTGAAAATATTACTTATACGGATATGGATATGGTCGATATGGCGGATTTGAAGTAAAAAAAGAGGAGAAAAAGATGACTTTTGATATAAATAGTTTTCGATTAGATGGTAAAATTGCCTTAGTAACCGGTGCAGTTTACGGAATTGGCTTTGCTTTAGCCGAAAGCTTTGCTAAAGTGGGTGCAACGATTGTTTTTAATGACCGAACACAAGAAGGTGTCACCCAAGGCATAAAGGCATACGAGGAAGCTGGCATTAGCGCACATGGCTATGTTTGTGACGTGACTGATGAAGCAGGAATCCAGCAAATGATTAAGCAAGTTGAAGCAGAAGTCGGTATTATTGATATTTTGGTTAATAATGCTGGGATTATTAAGCGTGTGCCAATGCTGGAAATGAGTGCAGAAGATTTCCGCCAAGTGATTGACGTTGATTTAAACGCACCGTTTATTGTTGCTAAGGCAGTGATTCCAGGTATGATTAAAAAAGGCGGCGGGAAAATCATCAATATTTGCTCAATGATGTCAGAACTTGGTCGGGAAACCGTTTCTGCTTATGCTGCGGCTAAAGGTGGTTTGAAGATGTTAACCCGAAATATCGCCTCAGAATACGGTCAATACAATATCCAATGTAATGGAATTGGACCGGGTTATATTGCGACACCACAGACTGCACCACTACGTGAGAAACAAGCAGATGGCTCTCGTCATCCATTTGACCAATTTATTATCGCTAAAACACCAGCAGAGCGTTGGGGCACCTCAGAGGATTTACAAGGACCGGCAGTCTTTTTAGCAAGTAGTGCTTCAGACTTTGTCAATGGGCATGTGCTCTATGTTGATGGTGGAATTTTAGCCTATATCGGCAAGCAGCCTTAAATATTAATCTCAAAAAACAAAATTAGCTTTCTTTTGACGAATGTAGGGGTAATTTTATTACCAGCTTCTTAGTATTAAAGATTAGCTTGGCGTAGATGAATTTTTACACGATTTAGAGATACAACGATTAAGGCAATTAAATAGACCCCAACTCAGCAGTATGGGGCTGTGAACATAAATAATAATAAAGGTTTTGAAGTGAGCCTACAGGTCGCTAAGGCAGTGCGTCGGCACAAACCTTGACCATGAAATTCTTAGGGAAACCCATGAGTGTTAGTGGTCGTTCGGTTTTTGAACGACTCCGAACGAAGTGAGGAACTACCTAGAACCACGCAACTTTAGTCGTGTGAGCTTCAGGAAATCTATATTGTATTTATTGGAAAAATTGAGTAAGCTTATCAATATATACATGAGAATTGAGAAACCAATAAGGAGCGGTCAAGATGTTTACATTAGAAAATGAAGCAATTACAGTTGTTGTTTCCGAATATGGAGCAACTTTAGTTCAGATTGAAATGAAAAATCGTCAGGGTGTCAAGGAAGATATTCTCTTAAGCCTAGATGACCAAGAAGAAATGAAAAACGATTTAGGCTATTATTTCGGCAAAACGGTCGGTCCGATTGCCAATCGAATTAAGAATGCGCACATTGGTGATTTAGAGTTTAAAGCTAATAATGGTCCTAATCTGAATCATTCCGGTGAACATGGCTGGAGCGCTCAAAAGTGGCAGGCTACGACTTACGAGGAGGGGGTAGTTAAGGGCGTTCGCTTTGAGCTGACGGATCAAATGAGTGGCTTTCCAGCGCAAAAAGTCTTTGTTGACTACCAACTTACTGAGTCGGAATTAACGATTCGATTTACAAGTGAGGCTTTAGCAGATAGCTATTTTAATCCAACAAATCATGCCTATTGGAATCTTTCAGGAAATGCGAAGAAAGATATTTGCGAGCAATTCTTACAAGTTTCAAGTAGTCAAGTCTTAGCAGTTGATGAAAATACACTGCCGACAGGTGAAATTTTATCAGTTGAGCAAACCGGTTATGATTTTCAAAATTTAACCAAAATTGGAGATAATTTGAAGCAGCTACCAACTGGTTTGGACAATACCTTTATTTTGACGCAAAACCAACAGCCGCAATTGGTTATCTATGACAACACAAGTGGGCGTAAGGTATTATTTAACAGTAACCGTCAAGCTGTTATTTTATATAGTGCAACAATGGCGGATAATCCTGTCAAGGTCAACGGTCAAAGGATGTCAAGCAATCTTGGCTTGGCAATTGAGTTTCAAGAACAACCAGATATAATCAATCACCCGAAATGGGGTAGTATTCAGCTATTGGCAGGTGAAACAGCCGAAAAATATGTGACGATGCACTTTGAAGTTGAATAATTTTCAGAAAAAGGCTGATAAAAGTCTAAAATTCGCTGATTAATAGAAAAAAGCGTATGAACTCCTTAAAATGGACCCTAGATAATGGACATTGATAAAAAAACTGTCCGTTTTATCATGCTAAATGGATTTCATACGATTTTTTTATAGGAACTATTGTTATAGACATCGTTAGGCTTTTTAATTTTAAAACTTTTGTCAGAAATGCAAAGCTGTTAAGCAAGGTCAAAGGATAACAGGACAATTAACTCGGTATCATGACGATTTTGTATCTTTCACAAACATCGCATCGCCAAAGCTAAAGAAGCGGTAATGCGCATCAATGGCGTGTTGGTATGCTTCAAGGACAAATTCACGTCCAGCAAAAGCTGAAACTAACATCACAAGAGTTGATTTTGGTAAGTGAAAGTTGGTGGAAAATGCGTCAACAACCTTAAATTGAAAGCCTGGCTTGATGAAAATATCCGTCCAACCTGTATCTGCTCTGACTTTACCGTCGAATTTTTCTGCAACTGCTTCAAGTGTGCGAATGGTGGTCGTGCCAACAGCCACTACTTTTCCGCCACGTGCCTTTACCTTATTGATGGTTTGAGCGGTATCCTCTGACAAGGTGTAAAACTCTGAGTGCATCATGTGTTGCGTGACATCATCTACGCTAACCGGACGAAATGTTCCAAGTCCTACATGCAAGGTTAGATAAGCAATTTCTACTCCTTTATCTTCAATTCTTTGAAGCAGCTTCGGTGTAAAATGCAGTCCGGCAGTCGGTGCAGCAGCAGAACCAACCGCCTTTGAGTAGACAGTTTGATAACGTTCCTTATCTGCCAATTTCTCATGAATATAAGGCGGTAGAGGCATTTCTCCCAAGCTTTCTAAGACTTCTAAGAAGATACCGTCATATGAAAACTCAATTACTCGTCCGCCATGCTCCAGCTCTTCTTTGACGATTGCGCCTAAGCGTCCATCACCAAAGGTTAGCCTAGTTCCAACTTTAATCCGTTTGGCTGGTTTAACCAATGTTTCCCAAAGATTGCCCGATATATTACGTAAAAGTAATACCTCTACATGTCCGCCAGTTGCGGATTTCTCGCCGTAAAGTCTGGCAGGTAAGACACGTGTGTCATTTAGAATTAAGGCATCTCCTGCGGTCAGCTCATCAATAATATCGTAAAAATGTCGATCACACATCGTCTGTTGATCTTTATCAATGACCAAAAGTCGTGAGCTTTCTCGGTCATTAAGCGGTGTTTGGGCAATTAAGGATTCCGGTAATTCAAAATCATAATCGCTAATCTTCGTAGACATAATACTTTTCCTATCTGTTATTTTTTAGTATTTAAACTTTTTTCAATCTGTTGGTTTGGGATAATCCAGAGTAAAATCATTAATAAATTAAAGGCAAGAGAAAAAATTGGCACGATGAAGCTAGTTATAATCGCTAAGATGTTTAGCCCTAACGTCCACTTGATTTTTTGGTAATCACTAAGCGTCCGCTGAATTTTCTTATCATCCTGATGTACCTTTAAAATTGCTTGAACCATTAAGCAATAGGCTAAGTCAGCTAAAAAGATGATAATAGCATACATTGCTTGCGGGGCACAATCAAACAAATAATTGCCCAGCCAGCTGGCTGAAAAGGGGAATAGGCTGAGAAAAAAGATAAAAATATTGTTAAACCATAAAACTTTTGTATCAACTCGTCTAACCAGCTGAAAAAGGTGATGATGATTATTCCAATAAATAATCAGAATAATGAAGCTAAACACATAAATCAACAGTTTTTCTTTGCGCTCAAACAAAGCAGCAAAGTTTCCACTGTCAGGCTCAGGCAGCTCTAAAACTAAAATCGTCATGATAATCGCAAGCACCGCATCGGTGAATGCCTCTAATCTATTTTTCGTCATTATTCTTACCTCGTTTTCATAAAAATTGAGCTATCCCCATTTAATCTCAGCTTCGTTCATTTCTCTTAAGTAGTAATTAATCTTGCTAAATGGTTTACTGTTAAAAAAGCCATTGTGTGCCGATAATGGACTTGGGTGTGCCGAGGTAATGATTTTATGCTGCGGCTGAGTGATTAATGCTGTTTTTGCTTTTGCAGCATTTCCCCAAAGGACAAAAATGACAGGTTTTTCTCGTTCATTTAAAAGAGTAATCACATCATCAGTAAATGCTTCCCAGCCTTGGTTACGATGACTGCCGGCATTTGCTGCACGTACAGTCAATGTTGTGTTTAATAACATCACACCCTGCTGTGCCCAGTCAGATAAATCTGTTTTTGTCCGCTGAATTCCAACATCATCAGCTAATTCTTTGAAAATATTGCGTAAGGATGGTGGAAACTTTGCGTCATTTGAAGCGACAGAAAAGCTTAAACCATGTGCTTGATTTGACCCGTGATATGGGTCTTGACCGAGCAATACGACCTTAACCTCATCAAAATCCGCATAGTCAAAGGCATGAAAAATCAATTCTTTGGGCGGATAGATAATCTCTGAGTGATATTCTTTCTTTAAAAAATTCCATAGTTGAGTAAAATATGGTTTATCCTTTTCCTGCTTTAATAATGCTTGCCATCCTGATTTCACGTTTCTTCCTCCACATCGCTAAAAAGTTCTAAGAATATTATACACTATTTTCTTGAAAACATTTAAAAGCTGAATGTTTATATCCTATGCTATTTGTTTTGTATTCGTTTTTAGTGTATTATTTTCTTTAAAGAGATGTAGCAATACACTAACCGACTGAGGTGGAAATGATGGGACGAAGAGTTGACCGAATTTATCAATTTGTTTGTGAACATGCAAATGTAACAACGGCTGTCGTTGCTGAGAGCTTGCAAATCCAAAGAACTAATGCCAGTAAAGATCTCAATAGTCTAGTCAAGGATGGACTACTGAAAAAGACAGATGGCAGACCGGTTAAGTATTATATTGATAAAACCGGTGTTCCAAGTAAGAAGATTTTACCGAAAAGTAAAAAGAAATCTGCAAATGTTTTCTCGAAAATTATCGGTTCAACAGGCAGTATGCGTAATGCGATTGAACAGGCTAAGGCGGCGATTTTATATCCACCACGTGGACTAAATTGTTTAATTACCGGACCAACGGGCTCTGGTAAAACTTTTTTTGCGCATGCAATGTTTCAATTTGCTCAAGCTTCTCAGATTATTGATGCTAGTCGTGAATTGGTTACTTTTAACTGCTCGGACTATGCCAATAATCCTGAGCTTTTGATGAGTCATCTATTCGGTTATGTCAAAGGTGCTTTTACGGGTGCTGATAGTGATAAGGAGGGATTAATACAGCAGGCAGATGGCAGCATGTTATTTCTAGATGAAATTCACCGCCTGCCACCTGAGGGTCAGGAGATGATTTTTTATTTCATGGATCACGGCTCATACAGTCGGTTGGGAGAAACGGGGAAAAATCATTTTGCGGATGTTCGGATTGTTGGTGCGACAACGGAGGATCCACGCTCGTCCTTGTTAGACACTTTTCTAAGACGTATTCCAATTAATATCCAAATGCCACCCTTTAGCAATCGCACATCAGCTGAACAAGTCGATTTGGTTCGCGCGATGATTGCAATGGAAGTTAATCGAATTAATCGTAAAATTACTCTGACTGAGGATGTTGTTAAGGCGTTGCTTGGCAGCGTATCTTACGGAAATATCGGACAGTTAAAATCAAATGTCCAGCTAATCTGTGCCAGAGGCTTTATGAATCATATGGCGCAAAGCGAAATTAATATTACTTTAAATGATTTAACCGATAGTATGAAGACTGCTTTAGTACAGCTTTCAGCAGATCGTAGACGAATGAGTGAATTATCGCCTTATTTACAATCTATGATGATTGTTGTGCCAAATGAATTTGATGAATTAATCCGAACAGAAACCTATGAGCTGCCGTATAATCTCTATGATATTATCGGAGATAAGGCAACAATGCTTAAGAATGACGGTTTGGATCAAGAAACAATCAATCATTTTATCTCAACAGATATTAACCTCCATTTGAAATCATTTTATAAAAATCATAGTTTTACCTTTGATATGGAGAGCCGTTTAACTGAATTTGTTGATAAACAGATTATCGAGGTAAGTAATCAGATTGCAACCATTGTCAATGAGCGAATCGGCAAGCATTTCCAGCAAAATTTTATCTATGCGATGAGCTTACACATTTCGTCATTTTTAAAGAAAATTCATATCGGCGAAACTCGGCAGACAAATGATAATATTCGAATCATGGCAACCAATTATCCAAAAGAGTTTCAGGTTGCAAAAGAAATCAGGCAGTTGATTGCTGAGAAATTTCAAGTCAATATTCCGGAAAGCGAGGAATATTACCTCACTGTCCTTTTGGTATCACTCCTAGAAGATCAGTCTACTGGGAAAATTGGTATCGTTGTGGCAGCGCATGGCAATAGTACTGCTTCATCGATGACCCAAGTTATTTGTGAGCTTTTAGACGTGAACCATTTGGCTTCGGTTGATATGCCACTGGATATGCACCCTAGTACTGCTTTTGGGAAAATCAAAGAAGCAGTCTATCATGTCAATGAGGGCAGCGGTGTTTTATTAATTGTTGATATGGGCTCATTGGCATCATTTAACGATCAATTGCAAAGCGAAACGGGGATTACGATTCGCACGCTTGATATGCTGACGACCTCACTGCTCCTTGAAGCTGCAAGAAAGTCCAGCGTATTAGGCTCTGGAATTGATGAATTATATGAGTCGCTTCAAGGATTTAGTGGCTATCGTCAAGTGAGTGTTAAGAGGAGTGACGTGGCAAATAAAAAACAAGTAATTATTGCCATTTGCGCCTCAGGCGAGGGGACGGCGCAACGTTTAAAAGAAATTATTGAAGCGCCACTCAAGCAAAAAAATCTAGAACATATCGAGGTTCTACCAATTTCTATCACAGATATGAAAAAAAAGCTTGCTAGGCTAAGTGGTGAATATAAAATTCTTGCAACGACAGGAATCGTCAATCCAAAGATTAACGCCCCATACATTCCGATGGAAAGCTTTATCAATCAACCAGCTGAGCAAGTGATTAGTATGCTATTGTTAGATGATGATGATTTAGCAAATCAAGAAGCAATTGTATTAAGCTATGAGAGTGCTAGAGAATTATGTCTTAAATTTATCGAGGATAGCTTCTTTTACATTAATCCCAAAAAGATTATTGATCCGGTTTGGCATTTGGCAGAGCGTTTGATTGACAATAATAACCAAGCATCAAACTATGCCTCAATTATTAACTTTGTCATGCATATGTCGGGTGCCATTGAGCGCAGCGTATTAAATCAGCCACTGACGCTTGAACCGGAGGTGCTTGCTAGCTACTTAAAAATCAACGACACTGCCTTTTTAAATCGAGCATTAGATGATTTGGAAGCTCAATTAAAAATCGTCGTCACACCGTCAGAAAGATACTATATTTACCAGCTTTTAAAGGATAATCAAGATGTGCTTTAGGGTAATTTGAATTTGCTATAGAGATTTGATAGAATATGAAGTGTTTTGAGATTAGCATTTGGAGGACATAATTTTGGATAATCGTTCAGAATGGCAGAAGGAAGCCTATCAAGCTGCTTTAGAAGCGTTAGAAGAACGCATTGAACAACATGAAGAACACTAACTAAAAGAAGGTGGATTCAGCGTTTAACGACGTAGCAATTAGGAAATTGCGGGCATTTCATTCACCAATGTTCAAAAATTTCGCTTTCTAGGCAATAAAGTTGCCGCTTTAGTGGCTTACGGAAAAGCTAGTGGCAACGTGCCTTAGCGGGTTTCCCTTAGTTGCTGACTAGTCGGCACTGTTTGTCCCACCTTTTTTAGTAATGTTTGTTAAGCTAGGCAAGCCAATTTACTTGCCTTTTTAATTTGGATTAAGGAGTAGTCGTGATTAAAAATATTGTTTTTGA
>JAISYB010000060.1 GCA_031270215.1 Streptococcaceae bacterium
ACCTTATTATCATAGGGCGATACTGTTTGAATCTTAGAAACCTCATAGCCGTAATATTCACCATCTTTTAAGATAAAAAATTGATCTTTTAGTTTCATTTTATAAAGATTGGTAAATAATTCAGCTGTTGGTACACCGCTATGGCTTGTTAAGACTGTGTGTTTATCCATCTCACTTGGTAAGGGATCCGTTTCTTTTATCCACGCTGCGCCTTTAATTAAAAACTTCTCCTCTGAACGATTGTAAATCGGTAAAGTGACCGATAAACGTGGGACATAGAGCACGCCTATTGTCGCTTCTAAATAGGCGTTACGCTGTCCCACCTGCTTTGTCAGCGCATCTAATTGATTTTTACTTGGGGGGTCTGACTGATTAGCCGAGCCAGCCTTTTGAGTTTTTTTACTGGCTGTCTGCGCTAATTTTTCATGCTGCTGAATAATCCGTGCCTCATACTCTGCATTCAGCTTGCGGCTGACAATCGGATAGAGTAATAGTAAAAGTGAAGCGATAAAAACAAGGCAGAAGAACAAAAGTAAAAACGGACGTAATAGTTGCTTTAGTTTCATTCTGCCCTCCTTGTTTTAACCTTCTATTTCAATTGAGCGTGTTTGTCTAAGCTTCTTAATGCCACGATAAGCAGCATACATGCCGATTAGACTGAGCAGTATTAAGATAATTGCTCCAATCTTCCCTGTTGATGGCAGGCTGCCTCGGTGGTAATTGACGATTTCATAGCTGTCAAATAGCTGATAATCAGCTGTCGTTTTCAATGTCAAATCAAAATGATTGTCGGTATGATTTAAGATTTTAGCGACTTGATTGATGACTGGGCGATATTTACTAAACGCCTTAGTTTGCAAGAGGGTATAGGTGTCTGCTTTCAAACCATTAATGGTGATTTCACCATTGCCATCTGTGGTAAATGTCGTCGCATCGGCTTTATAACTTGTAAAGGAATAAGTTGTGCCGTTTTGTTGCAGATATTGATTGCCCTCTTTATTTGCTATCAGAAACTGATGACCTGAAATTACTTTGTTCGTTTCGTCCCGATTGGTAAATTTAACTGCGCCTGTTTGCACACTTGGGCTCTCAGCTATCAGCTTCGTATCCGTCGCCATTTCATCATAAAAATCAGCGATATAGGTCATTTTCGTTGTCTGCGGTTGATTGATGGCTAATTCATCAGTAATTTGTGCATCTACCCTAATAGTTAGGTATTGACCTTTATAGTTTTTTAGCGTTTCAATATCCTCACCTGTAAAAGCAATCTGATACTTATTACCCCCTAAATCTGTCCGCCTTGAATTTAAGTCAAACCAAGGTGCTGTACTGTTCCAATAACTATGTGGCACAATCCCTGCTGGATATTCATCGATAATCGATAAGCTTTTATATCTGTTTTCAGCGATTGCTGGGTTGTCTTTGTTACTAACCAGCTGGTCAATATCCTTTGGAATCGGTATCTTAATCTCATAGGTGACAGGCTCCCCAAAGCTGACTGCCTTTGCTGCTTCATCACCATCAGGGAAGGTCTTCGTAACCTCTTCGCCAAAGCCTTTTGGATAAAGATAAAGGACATCTCTTTCGATTGACTCTTGCGTAAAGACTGGCAAGGCGACAATCAGGGGTTGCTCATAATACAAGGTGCCCACATCGTTAGAATCACGCTGAACGATGGCATAGATTTTTAAGGATTGATTTTCGCCTGTTGTCGCCACATCTACATAGGTCATGCCGTTTTCTTGATAGTTCACTCCAGATGTTGAAGTAAAGACTGAGCCAGTCGCTGGGATTGCACTATTTGCATCATCGGTTAAAACCGTTATGTGCCGAGTAATCTGGTACTGCAACTGTATCGCTGCATCTGCTGCTGTGAAGGAGTCAGCGCTACCAGCCTTACTACTCAAGCTAGGTGCTAGCTTACCACTACCAGCTAAATCCTGATAGGTTCGACCATTAGTCAAGATTTTCAAATCTTCTGACAGGTCATAAATGCTAAATCTCGTTCCATTAACAGGTGAACCGTTCAGACTAAGCAGAGGGTCGCCGTCATTAGCAATGACTTCACCTGCCTGATCCATTTTTAGTTTATCTAAAATCAGCCGTGTTTGACCTTCGGCAAGCGGAAATAGCGATTTATCTTCAAAGATACTATTCGGTGTTGATTTAATGGCGACAATCTTTGATGAGCGATTATTGACCTCTTTAATCTCATCGGTTTCTTCATACTCTACGTAATAGCCTGTCGGTCGTGCCTCGGCAACGGCGAGGTCATTCCACCGCGGCTGAATACCATCATATGCAAATTCTAAGAATGCTTCTCCGCCCTGATAGTTATTGGGTTCGCTGTTCCCACCGGTGACCAGCTGATCCTCAGGGAGCAACGGCGTGGTAACGCTATCAATATAACAATAAGCCTTATCCCCTCTTTTGATATATTGCGAATTAGGATTATGAAAGAAGTTAAAGACGCCAGGCACACTATAATCGCTATTATAAACATGGCTATTATAAAACTTCACGCCATTAACGTCACCACCTGTCCAATAATAATCCTTGGCAGTCGTTGATGAGAGGTTATAGTCCTTCATATTAGTTGATTTGAGCGTACCGTCTGATTTAAGCGATTCTGGTGAACCCACCTTGACATCGACTGAGCCATCTTTATATCTGGCACGCGTTCCGCCTAACCAACCAGACTTCTTTGCAATTGAGTTATAGATGAAATCTTGCTCTTCCGGCGAGCTAATCGTTGCGAGGTGTCCTACTAAGCCGTTATATCCCGCAACTCCGTCACCATCTGGATCACTTTTAACCGCTGCGTTAAAAGCTTCTAACCAAGTCAGCTTGGTCGGGGTCGGAAAAAACTGATAGTAATGGAGATTGCCATCTCCATCTTTTTTAGCGGAAACGAAGGATTCATCTACGCTAACGCTAAACTCCCCTGTGACCTGCTCATTTTTTGCCGTCAGTTTGATTGACAGCAAAAACTTTTCAACCGTAGCGGCTGTAGTTCCATTTTTAATAATATAACTTCGAGTCGTCTCATTCGCTTGATTTTCACATTCGAAATCAGCTGGTTCGTCCGCCGTATAGTTGGCATTATCTGGAAATTGAACCAAAACAGATTTAATGTTTTTGAGATCATCATAGACATCAATCCGACTCAAGCGATAGGTCTGCCCTAAATCAGTCGTCTTGAGATGGAAGGTCACTTTTTCGTCTTCTGTCGCAAGACCCGGTGCCAAGACACCTATTGAAGTATCCGCAGCTACATCTATCTTAGGAAGCCCGATGACCACACTGCTCAATAAGAGGAGTGATAGAGCTAAACACTGTTTGATTTTCTTAGCTAATTGATTCATTTTTGCACCCCTTCCTCTATCTCAATCCCGTCTTTTCGACCCTCTCGATTTTTGTGAATGTATCTTGCCGATAGACCAAGTCCAAATAGTGCGATAATAATTAAAATCAAAGCCCCCATTTGACCCGTTTGTGGCAAGAATCCACGATGGTAATTTGTCACGCTAAGCAAGGTTAAATTATCATCTTCGGTCATGTCAGCCTTTAACGGCTGCTCAACAATTGCAAAGCGATTAGGTGCGTCTGCCTCACTACCATCTCCTTCTTCATCTAATGGATTTAGCGTATCGACTTTGATGATCCCATCTATTGCCGGCTGATAAACCTCATGACTATAGCTTTGAATCAGAGCGTAATCGGCTCCTAACGCAAGACCTTTCACGTAGATAGTACCATCATTGTCCGTGGTAAACTCAGTTGCTGCTTCTGAATTCGTTGTTTTGGTAATCGCCAAGGTTTGCGCATCTTGTACCAAATAGAAATCGCCTTTTTTGACTTTAAAACGCTGTCCGCTAATTACTTTTTGGCTTTCATCACGATTGGTCAGTTTCAATCCGCCAACCATTACACCTTCACTATAGGCTTGAACATCAAAATCCGTTGATAGATTATCCGTAAAATCACAAATATAACGAACATTGGTCGCAATGCTTTGATTGATTGGTAGACTAGATGTGACCCTTGCTTTTGTATTTAAGGTGATAAGATTGCCTTTGTTGGCTTTAAGATTATCATTTATCACAAACGTCAGATGTAAACCATCTATATCTCGCCATGCTTTAATCCCATTTTGGTCAAAGCTCGCTGGCTCAGTATCCGGTAAGTTTTGATAGTTTTCAGCAAGGTCTTCCCCACCACCAATTCTCAAGTTTTGAAGTCCTAAATCCTCTAATCCTGTCGCTAGGCTATCGGTCATTTGAAGTTGCTTAAATTTATCTATCGTATCAACATCTTTAGGAATCGGAAGTTCAATCACATAGTCCAGTGTTTCACCAAAGTTACGACTTACAAAAAGACTATCGACTAAGCCATCGCCTGTAATATCTTGATCGCCTAAATCCGTATTCGGAATCACACTTTTACGAATACCCTCGGTAATTCCTTTTGGATAAAGATAGACAATATCTTGTTCAAGATTATCTTGATAATAAGGCAAAGCGACAACGAGCGGTTGCTGGTAATAAAGAATACCACTTGACGCACTATCCCGCTGTAAGATAGCATAGACCCTGCCTTTCTCCGAGCCGTTCCTAAAGTTTGCCACATCCATATAGGTCACACCTGTCTCAGTATGTCCATAGATTGATGACCCAGTCAATGGAAAAGCAGTCGCCGCACCTAACCGAAGCCGCCTCGAAGTAATCTCATATTGGATTTGAACGAGGGCGTCCTCAGGGGTTATCCGTTCCCATAGTTCCTGCTTTGCACTGAGCGCTGGGGCAAGAAGATTCCGCAACTCAGCATATTCATAATAAGTGATTAACATTTGATAATAATCGGATACATCATAAAGCTCGAATAATGCACCGTCGACCTTTTCGCCGTCAATATCACCGGTTGGTATTCCGTTATTATTGATTGTCTCACCGCTGTTCATCTGCATTTTGGTTAAGATGAGGCGGGTTGAACCATCAGCTAGCGGAAATAATCCCTTATTGGCAAAGATTGAGATATCGGTCGTATCAGCAGGTGTCGCAATGTGCACCGTCAAGGCATTGGCACCATAGACCGCCTCTGTGTCCGTTTCTTCATATTCGATTAATGAAGAGAGAGACCTACTAGTATAGTTTAGATCATTCCATTTCCCAGAGGATTCTAAACAATATTCTACCGAATCATTTGGTTCGTTACCACCATTTTTAGTTGAGCCCTGTGCTTCGAACTCTGTCGCACGATCCTTACCATTGATCACGATATAGGAACTGTAAGGATTGTCAAAATAATGAAAAACACCATCAATATTACCTGTCGCACTCATGATAGGCGTGCTGTAAAAATTCATCAGTTCATCATTAGCTGTCGCCCAATACCAACTATCTGTATCAGAGGGCGTAGTCGTCTTATAAGCGCTGATATCAGTTGATTTGAGCGTGCCATCAGCATTTACAGTTTCTGGTTCACCGATTTTATGATTCCCATCAACCGTCCGCAAACGCGTCCCACCTAACCAATAATCACTCCAGCCATACTCATCAACAAAATTAAAATAGGTAAAATTCTGTTCTGCTGCACTGGTAATGGTAGCCAAATGCCCCTTTAAGCCGTTTAGTCCAACCGTACCACCATCTGGATTACTTGTGATAGCTGAGTTATAAGCGTTGAGCCAGTTTTCCTGCGTATTACTGACTAGATAATAATGACGCTTGCCAGCTTCTTTTCTGGCAGCCACTTTATCTTGATAGACCTCGACCCTGACTTCCCCAGTCAGCTCAGCTGCCGTCTGACTTGTTAAAACAATGCTCTTTAGAAAACTTAAAACCGTTTCTTTCGTCGCACCGTTGTTGATAATATAACTCTTCATCGGATCAGCTTCTTGACTTTCCGCTACCCAACCCTCTGGTACCGTCGCCTGAAAGCTCGCCTGACTTGGAATCTCAATAATCACTGATTTAATCCCAGTAGCATGCCAGACATCAAGCGCCGTCAAACGATAGGTTCGACCACCATCGGTCGTCCGTAAGTTAAAATGCACCTGTTTTTCCTCCGTTGCGGTGTTCGGCTCATAACCCCCATCACCGGTTACTGCAAAAATACTTAACGGTGTACTTGAAACGACTAAAAGAAGTAGGGCGAAAAATGTCACTACTTTTTCTAACCACTTCTTAATCAATATTTTTTTCATCTTTTCCATCTCTCCCTCCTTATTTCCACGCTACTTACCTTATCTTTCTATTCTCTGTTATTACTTACTCTCCCTCCTTATTTTTCCGCCACTATTTAGAATCTTTAATGCGCTTTCATTATTCCTTTAGGTACGCTAAAACGACCAAGCACTATACAGCAATTGGTTACCTTAAAAAGACATTTAATAATTATAGAAATTAAAATCGCTCTGCTCTGCTCTGCTCTGCTCTGCTCTATCAGTATACATGGCAAAATCCTCCCATCAACTATTTATTAGCTTAACAATTCCTACTTCACTTACTATTTTAACACATTTATTATTTTTTGCAAACGCTTAAATAAAAAAGTATGCATTTTTTTAAAGTGGGTAAAAATAGAAAAAAAGAAAAAGTGATGTTACACAAATATTGATTTAATAAGGATTATAGGACTTTGTGAAATTTATTGAAATGAAAAAAGTGCCACTTCAATTGATACTCAACTGAAATGGCACACCTCACGTAATTTTAGGATTCATAAAAAATTTCCCTTGCATTTCTACTTCACCTAAAATATACTGTAAGGGAAGCAAGTAATACAAGGCTATGATTCCTTGACTGGTGGGGAAGAAAATTTCCAGTTGAGCAACACGATTTAAAGGTTGAAGATTAAATCGTGGTCATAGCTTTTTTTGCGCTTAAATCTAACTTCAGTTTATATCAATTGTTTTTTTATTACAAGCCTAAATTCAATTTTTTTCTTTGTTTCAACATTAATTTGACATCAAAAAAATTGTTATATAATAATAATATCTTTAACCATTTAAATGTTTATTTAATTTACCTATCGGACTCGATACGGCACCTGTTTTAATCACACCTTGATAAACGCCAACATGTGCTTGATGCGCATGGTTAACTGTATTGCGCATTTTATAGCGTTTTAACTCACGACGCTTGCTTTCTAGCTCTGCTCGCCATTTACCGCCCACGATTATATCGAAGGTTTGATTACGTTTCGACTCAATCACTAACGCTACCGCCATTGCGCCGTCCTTACGCCAACTCATACCTCTATGCTTCATTCTATAAGTATAGGCACGATGATTACTTTCGCACGTCCCAATCCCATGCCCGTTTTTAACATGTTCTCTCATATACGCAGGCTTCATATACGCCCAATTTCTATCAATGTATGCACGCAGCGCTTCAATTTCAGAGATTTCTTCATCTTCAACTGCCATAGACTCCGCTGTGTCTAACACAACACGGACAGCTTCACAGTCGTAGCTATACCATGCTTTTCTCATCAATGGAATTAAATCAGAAAAAAAACGCATACGTGTTTCAATCTTTAAACGTACATGATACCTATCAATGAAATGTTCATGATGTTTTGCACTTTGTGCAATGTCCTTGAAGTCGTCATAAGTATAACCAGCGCCACCGTCACTATTCGTGATAATGATTGTGTCTTTCAACTTATAATTCCGATAGACGTATTCTGACAAACGTTGATAAGCCGCTAAACGATCGGTATCAAAAAAGAAAACAGGGTTAATCAACTCATAACGATTTTTGCTAATTTTTCTAACGCCTTCGTGCAGCTGGTAACGATGTAATTCAATCTTCCAACCCTTCTTACGATATTGAGCACGTCCCTTCACACTCACGCCGTCGCCTTCAATATAGAGGCGTTTCACTTGTTTTGGTTTAGGCGCCGTCGCTATATCTAAATACTCTTGATAATCTCGTGCTTCTTTTGAAAATTCTAAAACATTCTCTCTGATTGTTGTCGGATTGATGTCACTACCTGTAAGCTTGCTGACAATATCGGATTCTCGTCGATAAGTCGTATCTCCGATGATAGAAACTGTTTGATTTCTAAATGCCTTAGTAAAGCGTTCTCTTGGCTTAAAACCTAAATGATCATCCAACGGAAAACAACGCTTACCGTCCTTAATATAATAATATCTTGAGTAATTAATGACGCCAAAGGTCGTTGTCATAGAGCGTTTACGTTTATCTTTTAAGGTGTGATTTTCTGCTTTCATTTTCCCCTTCAAAGACTGGTCTATCTTCTTCAAGCTATTTGAAACAACTGCCATCATTAACTCATCTTTTAAGAAACGAAGTTGTTCTTCATTTTCACTCAATTTCCCTTGCTTAACACTCAACTCAATCTTTTTAATAACACACTTAATTTCAGCATTCACAACTATACCTCTTTAAATTGATTTTATTCAATTATATCAAAGATTATAGTTATTTATTCACGAAAAATAACGTTAGTTATGTAATGTTATGTGTAAAGAACACATTATATAAAAATATATTTTCGTTTTAATGTTGTTTAAAAAGCTTTAAATATATGACTCATGTTTTTTGGATTCTAGTGTTTAAGCTTTAATCTAGCCCCAAAGATTTGTTGCATTTGGTGATTAGTATTTTCCTTATATATAATAATATATAAGAGTTTTGAAACTAAAAAAGCTTGACGATTAAATATTTTGAATACTCTATTTACTAATTACTTTTAAACGCCTTATTTATCAATGGTTTCATTGATTTCAAAATCAGTGAATTAAATCAAAATAAAACTTTTTCTAGACTAATCCTAATATAATATATTATATTAGGATTTTGGAACTAAAAAAGCCTGATAATCTAACAACTATCAAGCTTAATGATTAATTGCTTTGAATACTCTTGAGTACTCTATTTACTAATTGCAGTACGATTAGATTGAAAATCGTCATCGTTTATGCTACAATAACAGTACAAAAGAGGACGTACTCGAAATACGCCCCCTGATGTAGAACCGTTTAAGACGGTGACTTGTATATAAGTTAAAAAATCACCGTCAACTCGTCAAAGTAATGAGCGGTTATTTTTTGTTGTTCTTGTCATTAAGCTTCAAAACTAATCTTGCAAAAGCAATCATCAGACTTAAAGCTTGATAAACTGTCAACAGGCATTTCCTTCCTTAAGATTTTAGCACCTACTTTCATAAGCACCACCACCTTCCGTAAAGATAGCCACCGTCATAACTTTTCTACTTAACTATTATACCATTATTCTAAACACAAATAAATAGCTAAACGCCTTATTTATCAATGGTTTCAATGATTTTAAAATCAGTGAGTTAAATCAAAATAAAACTTTTTCTAGACCAATCCTAATATAATATATTATAAGATTATATATTATATTAATATTCAAAATTATTGTCCCATGTTCCAATTGTTGCTGCAGATCCAAAACACTATTTTGGGGCGACAATATTTTTATTAAAAATATTGCTGATTAACATAGTTCTTCGCTTTATCAATATAATGTTCAATCATATCTATTGAATGTTTGATGTCTTGTCTATTTATAATTTGCTTCTCAAGTTGTTCCAAAAATTTTTGCTGTCGCTTGATTTCATCATCAATTTTTTCTTTTTCTAAAAAACAGTAATTGACCAAGTGCTGTAAAATTATCCCCTTCAAAACGATCTACAATATCAAATGTGCTTTTAGTCATTCGGACATTATATCTAATTTCTTTCTTTTCCCTTTTCATTTTATCCCGCTTTCTATTTCAAATTCATAACATGATATATTATATTAGCTTTGGAAATGATCTCTCAAAATATTATCAAGCATCTTAGAACTTGTCATATCTTGTGAACTCGCAGTTTCATCTAGTCGGGCTTTTAAACTTGGTGTTAATGTAAATGAATAGACTTTTTTTAATTCTTTGATTGTGTCGTTTTTAGGTGCAGTTTTTTTATTAGAATATTCTTTAAATACATTTGAAATATTTTCTTTCTTAATATCATTAAATGCCATCATATGCTCCTTCTCAATTTCAAAATATAATATAATATATAATCTTATATTGTATTAGGATTACTCAATCAAACTGATGAGCTGATTAAATATATTATTTAACTGTATAAAAAACTTATTTTCTGATTGATAGTTATCATCTGTCATCATTTGAACAATTGGCACACTATCCAATGTTGAACGATTAAACAATTCTTTTTCAGGAATGCAGGTTATCACTTGATTATCTTTTTCGATCGCCTCTGAAAATTCTCTACTGCTTTTTGTGTTGTGTCTAATCCGATTACCGATAAATAATGGCTTAGCCGTCACAAACGTTTCTCTTGTTCTAACATCCACAGCCTCCGCTTGGAATACTTCAAAACGATTTAAAAATAGTTCTTTAGAAAGATAACCGTATTTTGACGGCTCAATCGGACAAATGACAAAATCACTTACTAAAATGGCGTTTTTGGTTACGGTTAAAAAATCAGGGTGACAATCAATAATAATATGGTCATATGTTTCAATCATTTCCCGATTGTCTTGTAACCAAATTAAAAATAATAGTTCTTTATTCATTCGATTAACCAACTCATTTTCTAATTGGTCCAAAAGCGGTGACCCTGAGATAAAATCTAAATTTTCATGAATCGGTCTAATTTGCACAATTTCATTACTGCTAAAAATATTGTAAGCTGTAGCGTCGTTGGTAAACATACCATAAGTTTGACTTAAACTGCATTGATGATCAAAATCAATAAGCAACACTTTCCGACCATTTGCAGCTAACCACTCACTAAAATTATAAGCAAGGGTTGATTTGCCGACACCACCTTTTAAATTACAAAAACAGGTTATTTTCATTATTTGTTCTCTCCTTCTTTGATTGAATATAGTTATTATAAGTTTCTTTAAAAGTGGCTTCATACCACACATGAAAACGCTCAAATATAATCGTTTCAAATTCTACTTGACGTTGATTTTTAATGAGGTTTAAAGCCTCTGTTATGAGCTGATAGATATGTGATGTGCCACAGATATAGAAGACCTCTCGATTATTAAAATGAGCTAATAACTGTAAATATCGAGGTAACACCTCTTGGATGTAACGATGTTTTGTTTTGGCAGTTAGCTCCACCTCAAAATAATACATACCGTTCGGATTTAAGAAATTCAATGTAAAATCAGGAATGTTATACATTTGACTTTGTTTAAAGACTTTGCCCTCGTGTCGCTCTAACCAAGTCCTCTGCTCGCTCTCTATTGAATAAAAATTAGATAACTGTCGAGTAATTTGAATAACTTCTGCAATACTGTCATTAATTGCTAAATAATGACTTAAATTAAAAATTGGATCGTTGGCGACCGGATAAGCTGAATCAATTAATCCAGCGCCTTCGATTGTTAAATAATAAGCTTTTTCTCTGCTGTATTCAGGCTTGAATGAAACAATAAGGTTTGATTTATGCAATTGACGTAAAGCATAAGTCACTTTGTCGTAAATGATTGAGCCATCTAATGTTAAAAAATTCAATAGCTGCTTAGTTGTCATAATGCGTAGCTCTGAAAGCAATAATAGGATTTTTTCTTGTGTTGATGTTTTTTCTGTTAACGTTCGATAAATAAGTAATTCTTTCAAATGCTTGTCTCCTTCGTTTTAACGTTGTTGAGCGGTGCCATCTAAATAATTGATGGTCGCGTTCGCACTCTCGTTTTTTAAATAAACAACAGTCGCTTGATAACTACCTTCAACCTCTTTCTTCGTGCTCAAAGTGATTTTAAGCGGCTCAGCGTTTTCATCAATGCCGACATAGGCTAATCTAATATATCTCGGAATTAATTCATCTCTTTGATAAAGTGGGGTAACTTGATAATCAAGGTAATAATTAGGATGGTTTGAAAGCCAATTATCAAGCTGATTTTCATAGTAAAGCATGGCGTTTGTGTTGCTACTATTCATGCCCGAGTAATTACCAGCGTTTAATAACGCCGTTTCAGGTACTAAATTTCTTGACTCGTCATTCAAGCCGCTAAACTGATAGCCGATTAAATGCCCCCGATTGAATAACCAAGCTTTTTTTTGAGTGCCATCGGAAGCTTTATATGAAAATTTATAATTGTGCCAACCAACTGGATTATAAGTGAGTCGTGGCTCGCGCTTCTTAGTAGGTTCGTCGCTATCCCTTAATTGAATATGTGCATTAGTTGCACGTCCTAAACTGTCTAATTCACCAAGCACAAGTTGCTTTTTATTAATAAACACTAACGGCTTTTGTTCAACCGTTGACGTGATAGAGATGCCATTAGTTTCGTCTACCAATTGAGGTATTTCTTGAACCGCTTCATTACGAGTAGACTCGAATTGTGTTTCAAACATCTTACAACCTGATAAAAGTAGCGTTATAAGAATGATTGTTAAGATTGATAATTTTGAATGTTTTTTCATTGTTTCCCTCTCTCTTACCCTCTGAGCAACGCTCAGAGGGGCAAAAATTTAATTAGATTAAAACACATTCTCTGACGTTTTCTATCGGCTGATAAGGCACCTCTGAGTGGTTATTTTAATTGTTACGGCGTGCTTGTGTTTGGTCTTTAGATTCTAATAAATCAAAACCATCTGCAACAAATTTCATTTCATAAATTTTTTCGCCGTTTTTTTCATAAACACTAGTGCGCAAACTGCCTCTTAATCCAACAAGCGAGCCTTTAGCTGTCAATTTTTTAAAATTATCTGACGTTTTGCCCCACATTTGAACGTTGATGAAATCTGTTTCAATTTCGCCGTTTTTGTTCTTGAAATCTCTAGGTACTGCTAAAGTGAAATAATTGTAAGCCGTCCCTCCTTGCGTTATGTTTGATTTAACTTCTCCTGCAATACGACCATTTAAAAAAACTTGATTTAACATAATTTTTTCCCGCTTTCTTTTTTTATTTTTATAATTAGTATTTAATTAACAATGAATAAACTAGCGCAATATTACGACAAGCACGATAGCCATATCTTTTAATAGCAGCTGCTTTGGCATCTTGTAAATTGCCTTTTGAACCATTACGGTATTCGGATTGATAAATTACATATTTCCAACCCCGATACCATCATCAAATTCTGCCTCATATTTTCTTACAGTCATTTTTAAATTCTCCTCTCTTTTTATTCATAACATCTATAAGCATGTTGATAATAAGTGATGATACTTTCAGCTTGTGACTCGGCTTCTTTTTGCGTGCAGCCCATTAATAAATATTGCTTGACTAATTTTTCAAAGTCCGCAGCCTTCTTTTTTTCATTGATACCAGTCGATTTTGTTTGAACGAACATTTTTTAATTCCTCGCTTTCTAATTATTGCAAGGCTAGGATTTTCTAGCCTTGCTTATATTTGAGATTAGGCTGTTTCTAACTCCTTAATCGTTTTGCCTCGTCTGTTGACTTTTTGACTGCCATACATACCGCGGATAGCGTCCATATCATAATTTTTTCGACTACGCTTTTTATAATCTGCTGGCGCTTTATACCAAGCATATTTTTTAGGTGAATATCTGAAACTTAAAGTTTTTAAACAGTCTTTGTAAAGTTTCGTGTTGCCTGTTATCCAAATGAACGTGCCAACAATTTCAATTTCTACATCAACCATCTTTAAGCTAAACAACTGATTAATGATGTCTTTAAATTCTTCTGATGTTTCTGCCGTTTCCTTCGTGTAACTTTCGCCGTCTTTATTTTTATGGACATTTTTTAAACGGCTAAATAATTCATCATATTCATTGTTTAATGCTGCCATCGCCTCATTGCTGCCACCGCAATCGGGATGGAGTTTTAAAGCTAATTTCTTGTAAACTTTTTTCAATTCCTCCAATGTTTCAACGTTTTTGATATACTTCATTTTTTCGCCCTCCACATAATTTTTATTTTTTTGCGATTTTGAAACACAAAAACTTTTTTGAGACTGAAACGCTTTTCAACTTTCATTTTCGGAGCTTGCTTTGAGGCTCGGGTTGTTAGGGGTGAAACCCCTGACGGTTTTAAAAAAAGCGTTTCAGTTGTCAAAGTTCAAGTCTGTTGTTTTTGTGTTCCATTTTCATCGCATGTTTTCGGCGGAGTCGTTAAAAAACAAGTTCTAAAAATCCACAAGGGCGCGCAGCGTGCATTTTACCCTTGTGGACTTTTTAGGTTTTGTTTTAGGCTCCATCGTCCGAAAGCAGGCAAGATGAAAATGTCATAAAAACAATTGAACCTAATGGACAACTGAAACTAATGCTTTTTTAAACTGTCAGCGTTTTTCTGACAGTGCTTTTGATTTGCATAAAACTATATTTTTTATCTAAAAATATTTAAGAATATAAAAGCTGTCGTTTATGCCCCGCAAATCCCCCAAGAACATTGGGGAGTGTTTTTTGCTTGCAAAAATGCGGAAGGGGTTGATGTTTCCCTCAAAACTGAGGGACGGAAGGGAGTTTGGACCCCTAAGACTAGGGGTAGGGGGTTCATCTCTTATCTTTTATCTTTTTTACACCATCACTCTTTACTTTTTACTACTTTACTTTCATATGTGCCCGCGACTTCCTTTTGTTATATTTTAAGCCGATTTCTTGACCACTCTCTCTTTACTGGGTGATTTATCCCACGTAGAGAGAGAGTGGTCAAGAAAATTCACACCAGTGGATAGGCGCTAAAATCGTTGTTAATAAAGGGAAGTCGCGGGCACACATGACCTGTTTGCTAAATTGCAGATATTGAACTTATATGGAAATGATATGGACGTGATTTGGGTTCCATATGGATATGATATAGATGTGATATTGAAATCACTGTTTTATCTATAAACGTTGGGTTTCGTTATTTTACAATCGGATATCTTTGATTTTTAAACCACTTTCCTTGCATAAAAGACTTTCGGCTTCATTGGATTTTCTAGGGCTTTTCGATAGAGGTAAAACTCCCCTTTGCGGAGTGCTCTAAGCCGTTTTGGATCAATATCATACTTCTCTACATCACGCACTGTCCCACGTTCACCAACCCAGTCACTCTTGCGAATATCACGCAAGCCTGTCTTTTGTTCAATCATGGATGTCTTATCAATATCCTTGTAAGTGCCACCTGTTTTTGCCCAATAT
>JAISYB010000154.1 GCA_031270215.1 Streptococcaceae bacterium
TATAGTTAAAAATTCAAATATAGTATTGAAATAACATTATGAACAGCCAACAAGTGCAAAAAGAATCTCATTTTATATGTAAAAGATAGCCTTTTTAAGAAATATCTAGTTTGCCGGTAATAAATTGTGCTTCTCCAAAGCCAAAGGACCAGTCGGCATCACTGTTTTCAACAAATGATATTAATATATTTTTGGGTTCTATTTGGCAATCATTATAAAGCAACTTGGAAATGAGTTTATAAAAAATCGTTTTTGCCTCAGTTTTTCGCTTCCTACTAATCACCGTAATTACAATTTGGTTTTTAGTATCACGTGTAAAGCCAAGACCGGTGTCTAGGAGAATCATTTCGTTTTCATCATGCTGCGTGACGATTTGATAACGATCTCCTTTCGGAACATTGAAAGCAATCAGCACCGCTTGGTGTATTGAATTCAATATTTGTTCAATTTCTTCGTCACTTTTTCCTCTAACTAAATCAATTTTAATAAGTGGCATAAAATCCCCTCTTTTCCAAATTATCATGACTTTTCAGCAATTAGAATAACCCTGAGTAAATTATATCATCTTTTGTTTTTTTTTATCAATTATTTTGATTTAAAAATGGTTTTTTATGTCAATTAAAACAAATAAGTGCTCAAAAGGAACAAATAGTTTGTAAAATTAGCCTGTTAAGAGGTGTTGGAGGGCGTAATTGAAATGACTTATATTCCAATAGATCTTAGATTGTGAATTCCCTAAAAGCTATTGGCTAAATAGTGTCATCAATTAGCTGTGAAGGGAACTGTTCTAAATGACTGAAAAAGCTGATATATAGGTTTCGTTGCTTTCTATTTGCTTGATATAGCTGCATTTCGCTAAAAATCATTAGTAATAAATACAAACAAAAGAGGTCTGATACAGATTAAGTACAGACCTCTTAAAACATTAAATTATAAAACCACCACGCCAATAAACATAGTTTTGTAGCGTTTCTAAGAAGTCTACTCAATGGGTAGGTTATCGTCAAAGCAACACTTTTTTTATTCCACCTTGCGTTTCTTGTCGCTGACAGCTTCTGAGTCCTCGTCTGCCAAGATTTCTTCAAATTTTGGCAGCAGTAGAGTTTTACCATATTTATTTTCTAGGGCAATCGTGATTAAGCGGTAGGCAAGGCGTGCATTTCTTGATAAAATCGGACCATGAAAATAGGTGCCGAAGACGTTTTTATAATGGACACCTTCAGTGCCGTCTTCGTTGTTATTGCCTTGACCGTATTTGATTTTACCCAAGGGCTTTTCATCTGGAGCAAGAAAGGTTCGACCTTGATGATTTTCAAAACCGTAATAGGTTTCGTCAAATTCGTCATTATAAATTTCAATATCACCGATGAAGCGATTGTTTTCTTGATTTAAGGTATAGTGGTTCATTGCACCGATACCTTCAATCCGTCTGCCGTTTGCTTCGATATAGTATTGTCCGAGCAGTTGAAAGCCACCGCAAACAGCGAGCAATACACCGCCGCTGTCAATGTAGCGGGTGATTGCTTCTTTGTTGCGCACGATGTCCTTTGAAACGATGAACTGTTCATAGTCTTGACCGCCACCGAAGAAAACTAGGTCATATTTGCTTTCATCAAAATTATCCTCAAGAGAAACAATCTCAAAATTCATCTTGGCGCCGAGCTTTTCGCCAACATATTTTAAGATCAAAACATTACCGTTATCGCCATAAGTATTGAGCAGATTGCCGTAGAGATGACAGACATCAAGCTCATAGCTATATTTTTTTGGGGAATCACTTGCTAAGCTTTGAAAGACCATTTTACATTCCTCCTTTGATATAGCCATGTGAGGCAAGGTCGCTTCTGAGCTGAAGCATGGCTGTATAGGTCGCTAGGATATAGACATGACTAGTCGGTGCCGCTTTGATTTTTTTGATTAATTGTTCAAAAGCTTTCGGCACTTCGCTAATCTTTTCTTGATTATCAATTGCAACGCGGTATCGTCGTGCCATTTCAGCATGTCGATCACCGCTGGTGATGATTAACGGAACATTCATTTGATTGACTAATTCATAATTAGCATCCCAAATCCAGCTGGTATCGATGCCATCTGCGTAGTTAGCATTCAGTAGCGATACTAAGGTAAAAGGAAATGGAGAAAGAGCAATCATCTCTAAAACTTGATTGGTTCCGACCGGATTTTTAACTAGGATTAGGGTGCATGTCTTATCCGCCAGCTTGAATTTTTCCTGCCGACCAAAGACTTTTTCATCATAGGCTAAGCCGGCTTGAATCTTGTCTGCCTCAACACCATAATGCTCGGCAATACTTGCCGCAGCAAGAGCATTATAGATGTTGTAAAGCCCGCCAACTTCGATTTTTAGCGGTATCTCATCAATGATAAAGCTTGAAGCTTCGTTGGTCATCTCGGTCAACTCAGTTAGCTGATAGTCAAGTTTTGGACGCTTGAAGTGACAGTTTGGGCAATAGTAGTCGCCAAGATTAGCGTAGGTAATCATTTTGTAGTGTAGAATGTGGTGGCAATTTGGACAAAGCACACCTTCGGTATTATAATGCGCAAGCTGTTCTTTTCCTATTTGATGATTGAAACCGTAATATTTGACTGGGTTAACAACCTCTTTTGAGGCGAAAAGTGGTGAGTCGCCATTCATCAGGATAGTTGCTTTAGGTGCATTGCCAGCTCCTTTTAAGATGAGCTCATAGGTTGTATAAATCTCGCCGTAGCGATCCATTTGGTCACGGAAAATATTGGTGAAAACAAAAAGGCTGGGTGTAATATATTGAGTAATCTTTGGCAAACTTGCTTCGTCAATTTCTAAAACAGCGAAGTTTTTGCCGTTTTTATTTGGTTTTGCAGCTAAGAAGGTCGAGGTAATTCCTTGAATCATATTCGCCCCAGTTGGATTAGTTAAAACTTTGCCAAAGGCGCGTTCTAAGATTTGAACGGTTAAAGCAGTTGTTAGAGTTTTACCATTTGTCCCAGTAATGACGATAATTTCGTAATCCTTTGATAGTGTTTTTAAAATGCTTGGATCAAGCTTTAAAGCGATTGCTCCTGGATATGAGCTGCCGCGATGAAATATTTTTTGTAAGACAAATCCAATTGATTTGCCGATAAGTTTAGCAAGTGTTGCTTGAACGGTCATTTTAAACTCCTTTGAGCTAGATTATTAACTCATTCATTTTAACATAATCACTGAAATCTTGCGAAATATGATACACTAAAACTATAATTAAGTTGAATCTAAAAATGAAGGAAGGTCAGCAGATATGTTTGATTTATCAAGCTTTAAGGTATTTGAAATTGATGGATTAAAGCCTCGGCTTGACGCAATTAGATGTCAAATCCAGCCTGATTTTCAGACGATTGGAGAAAAGCTGTGCGAGCTGGTGAATCAAGCGACGCTTAAGCCGAGCTATCTTCACATTGCGCAGCACCGCAGGCGAACTACTCATGCACCTGAAAATACATGGTGTGCAATTTCTACGCAAAAGCGTGGCTATAAAATGGAGCCGCATTTTCAATTAGGGATTTGGCAAGATTATGTTTTTATTTATCTGTCAATGATTGACCAGCCGAAAGGGCAAAAGGCGTATGCGAAGTATTTGCTTGAACACCAAGTGATGTTTGATGAGCTATCAAATGATTTTGTCTATTCAATTAATCACACAGTTAAGGACTTTTTCCCGCTAGAAAATATCGGGATTGAATCTGCATTAAAACGGCTTGAACAGGTAAAAAAGAGCGAGTTTGAAGTCGGTAAGGTTTATCAACGTGAAATATTTGAGCTGAAGAAGGAGCAAGAGATTTTAAATGACTTTTCAAAAACAATCACAGCCCTTTTGCCGATTTATCAAGACTTAATGAATGTTAGGAAAACTGTACAAAATGAGGGATAAAAATGACGAAGCATCAAGATATTATTGACTATATTAAAAAACTTGCGATTGGAAAAAAGATTTCGGTTCGAGGTGTTTCCAGACGTTTAAAGGTTAGCGATGGTACGGCATATCGAGCGATTAAAGCTGCTGAAAACGAGGGATTGGTTTCAACGATTCCACAGGTTGGGACGATTCGAGTCAATAAAAAGAAGCCAAAAGAGATTGATGAAATGACTTTTCAAGAGGTCGTTGAAATTGTCAAGGGAACAGTCCTGGGGGGCGCTTCAGGATTAAAACGTGAATTTAGCCGTTTTTTGATTGCCGCAATGGAAGCACACTCGGTTCAAGAATATTTGTTGCCAAACAGCTTATTGATTGTGGGAAATCGTTTTGATATTCAACAATTGGCAATAAAAAATAAAGCGGCAGTTCTCATCACAGGTGGTTTTTCGGTTGATGAAGAGATTATCCATCTGGCAGATGAGCTGGCAATTCCGATTATTCAGACGGAATTTGATACATTTACTGTTGCAAGTATTATTAATCAAGCGATTAACGACCAGCTGATTAAAAAGGAACTAGTGATTGTTGAGGATATTTATCGTCCGATTGAAAAGACAAATTATCTAAAAGGGACGCAGTCGGTCAAGGATTTTAACGAATTGGCAAAAAAGACAGGTGAAAACAGCTTTCCAGTTGTCAATCAACATTTTATGGTTATTGGTATTATCAGTCAAAGGGATTTAAAAGGGAAAAATAAGGAAGATGTGATTGATAAATTTATGACTAAAAGTCCGATTGTTGCTAGAAAAAGCATGAGCGTTGCCAGTGTTTCACATCGGATGACCTTTGAGGATTTAAAAATGATGCCAGTCGTTAATCGTGATTACACCTTGGCGGGAACGATTGAAAGACAGGATGTTGTCGCCGCAATGCGAACTAATTCTAATGCCACGCAAGCTGCTGATAAATTAAGTGACCAAATTTTAAATACAATTGTGGAAAAAGAAGGCTTCTATCAGGTTAAAGTAACGCCTAAGATGATTAACTCATTCGGGGATTTATCCCTTGGCACTGTGACTGAAATTTTATCAGATATTGCGACACGTACAATGCGAAAAAAGAATGTCAGAAATGTTTTAATCGATCAGATTAATTTTTACCGGCTACATGCAGCTCAGCTTGAGCAAATACTTGAAATCTATCCTAAAGTAGTTGATACTGGTAGGAGGACTGCTGTGGTTGATTTTGAGGTCTATCATTTGTATCAGGTCATCAGTAAGGCGGTCGTGACATTGCAGATTGTTGAGAAATAATTGCTAACTATCTGCTTAGCTTAGTTTTAGATTGGAGAAGTGATGTCAAAAGCAAATGAAATTTTAGCTAAAATAAAATCTTATCATCGAATCATCATTCATCGTCATATGAACCCAGATCCAGATGCGATTGGTTCGCAGCTGGGATTGAAATTTTTAATTCAAGATAATTTTCCAGAAAAAGAAGTTTTGGCAAGCGGCGGACCGGTTCATGACCTTGATTTTTTGGGGGAGATGGACGAGGTTTCAGTTGATAAGTACTCTAATGCGCTGGTTATCGTTTGCGATACCGGCAATACGCCACGAATTAGCGGCAAGGATTATGATTGCGGTGCATTCTTAATTAAAATCGACCATCATCCAGATGATGACCAATATGGCGATTTGCGTTGGGTAGATACTACCTCAAGCTCGACCTGTGAACTATTGACCTTATGGGCACAGGAGGTCGGCTTAACCATCAGCAAGCGGGCAGCTCAATTGCTTTATGCGGGGATTGTCAGTGATACCGGTCGTTTTCTCTATCCGGCAACGACACCTAGAACCTTGCGTTTGGCAGCTGATTTAATGAGTGTTGGCTTTGATTGGGCAGCTTTAAATCGTAAGCTTGACTCAATCTCGGTAACCATTGCTAAACTTTCTGCCTATGTTTTTGAAAACTTAGTGGTTGACCAAAACGGCGCTGCTAAGGTCATCATTACGCAGGAAATTTTAAAAGATTATCAGCTAAAGGACAATCAGACCTCAGCGATTGTTAGTTTGCCAGGAAAGATTGAAGAGATTATCGCATGGGGGATTTTTGTTGAGCAAGAGGATGGTCATTATCGTTGTCGCCTGCGTTCAAAGGGACCGGTGATTAACGAAGTCGCTAAACGCCATGACGGTGGTGGTCACCCACTAGCAAGTGGCGCAAATGCTAAAGATTTGGCAGAAGTTTTTACCATTTATCAAGAAATACAGGAAATTACGCAAAAGTATGAAGGGAGAAAAAATGAATTTACCAGCTTGTCCTAAATGTCAATCCATCTACACCTACGAGGACGGTACAGGTCTAGTGATCTGTCCTGAATGTGGTTATGAGTTTCGCTTGGAGGATTTGGCAGAGGCGGTCATTAAGGATGCTGTCGGAAATATCTTGTCAGAAGGCGATAGCGTAACGATTATCAAAGATTTACCTGTCAAGGGCATGCCTAAGCCAATCAAAAAGGGGACAAAGGTTAAAAACATTCATCTTGTGAATCCGGATGAACACAATGGACATGACATTTCAGCCAAGGTAGACGGTTTTGGTGCAATGGGATTAAAATCATCTGTTGTGAAGAAAAACTAAGACAAATTTTACTAAAAATATAATCAATACGAAGGGGAAATCAATGACAGCTATTACATCTCAATTACTCGAAAAATTAGCAGAAAATTATCAAAGTGATGTTAAATCACAAGCAGTAGAGCATGCAGTCGTCAAAAATGGACTTCTAAATAGTATCGAAAAAAAGAGTGCACATGCAGAAAATTTGCCTGTTTTCAGCGTTGATGTTAAAACGGGGGCTGTTACCGATCAAAAAGCCTCAGGACGCTGCTGGATGTTTGCAGCGATGAATACATTTCGTCACAAAGTGCTTGAAAGCTTGAAGTTCAAGGATTTTGAATTTTCACAAAGCTATACTTTTTTCTGGGATAAATTTGAAAAAGCAAATTGGTTTTTTGAAGCAATCTTGAAAACAGCCGATGAAGCAACGGATAGTAGGAAAGTAAAATTTCTCTTAGATACTCCTCAGCAGGACGGCGGTCAATGGGATATGATTGTTTCTATTTTCCAAAAATATGGTGTCGTACCAAAGGATATTTATCCGGAAAGCGCAGCTTCATCAAACAGTCGTGAGTTGAACCAATACTTGAATAAATTATTACGTCAAGGCGCCGCTAAGCTAAGAGCTGCGGTGAAGGCGGAAAAATCGGTTGAAGCAATTGGACAGCTAAAGGAAGAATTGTTAGGGGAAGTTTATCAATTGCTATCCGCAACGCTTGGTACACCGCCTAAGACATTTGACTATGAATATCGTGATGAGGATAAAAAATATCACCGGATTACAAATCTAACGCCGCAAACCTTCTATCAACAATTCGTTGGTGTTGATTTGGATGACTATGTAAGTATCATTAACGCACCAACAGCAGACAAGCCTTATAATAAAAGTTATACCGTTGAGCTTTTAGGTAATGTTGTTGATGGTAAGCCAGTCAAATATCTAAATCTTGCGATGAGTGATTTCAAAAAATTAGCAGTTGAGCAATTAAAGAGTGGCGAAACAGTCTGGTTTGGTTGTGATGTTGGGCAAGTTTCTAATCGCAAAGACGGTATCATGGCGCTTGATGTCTATGATTTTAAATCAGCACTTAACTTTGATTTCTCGGCAACGAAGGCTGAACGTTTGGATTATTCAGAAAGCCTGATGACACACGCAATGGTCTTGACCGGTGTTGATTTGGTAGATGAACAGCCTAAAAAATGGAAAGTGGAGAATAGCTGGGGCGAAAATGTTGGTTCAAAAGGCTTTTTTGTTGCTAGTGATGCATGGATGAATGAATATACGTATCAAATCGTAATTCACAAAAAATTCTTAACTCAGGAGCAATTAGCTTGGTTTGCGCAAGAACCGAAAGTCTTGGCACCGTGGGATCCGATGGGTGCCTTAGCTTAAGATAAGAAAATTAAGCGCACGGGAATTGCTCCGTGCGTTTTGAGATTGATAACAAGGAGTTTTAAATGAAATTATTTATGGGATTTTTGATTTATTCAATTATTGGCTGGATATGGGAAACGATTTATTGCTCAATTATCGCTAAAAAATTCGTTTATCGTGGATTTTTACTTGGTCCGTATTGTCCGGTTTACGGAATTGGCGTTTCTATTGTTTTACTTTTAGCACCTAAGGGCAATGAAAGTATTTTATCGCTTTATTTTAACGTCATCGTTATTGTGACTATCGTTGAGTTTGTAGCAAGTTTTTTACTTGAAAAATGTTTTAAACTCACGCTTTGGGACTATAAAGAAGTTCCTTTTAATATCGAAGGGCGTGTAGCAGTGCCTGTTTCATTATTTTGGGGAATTGGTTGTATTTTATTAATCAAGGTGGTCAATCCGATCGTTGTTGATTTGATTGATATTTACATTAAGACGACCCATGGCATTGGTGTCTGGTTTTTAATGGCTATCTTCGCCTTTGATATTGCTTCGACCGTTTCATTCTCGCTCAAGGACAAGGGGCTTATTGAGAAGGCTTTGAACAATAATGCTGAAAATCAAGAGATTAAAGCGTACCGTCTGACACGTCTATTCAAACGAAACGAGCGCCCAAATCGTCAGAGGTTGAAGGATTTTATTTTATCAAGGACAGAAAAACGCTGGCATGTTAAACATTTGGAGCGTTTAATCAGAAATTATCCGCATATTGATTTTATCAAGAAAAGTAAACATAAAGGTTAACGATATTTTTAGATGTTCAATCTGTTTTATGTATGTTTTCATTGTACTTTTCTAGAAAAGCTGTTATAATGCATATAGATGTTGAGAAGTGGTGTGAGTGGTCTTGTGGCGACTCACTTTTTTATGCAATCCTTAGGAGGTGAAAAATGAGTCAGACAATTATCGAAAAGGTAAGCGAAATCGTCTTACCCATCGTTAAAGAGCGTGAGTTTGAGTTGGCTGATGTGGTGTTTGAAAAGCTTGGCAAGGATTACTTTTTACGTGTATTGATTGATAAACCAGGTGGCATTACGGTGAATGACACCGCAGAGGTATCGGAGGTATTAGCACCTTTGCTGGATACGATTCAACCAGATCCATTCCCAGACCACTATATGCTCGAGGTTGCTTCTCCTGGCGTTGAGAAACCAATCAAAGATGAGGAGGATTGGAGCAAAGCGCATGGGAAATACATTCACGTCAACTTGTATCAAGCAGTAGATGGCGTGAAGCAATACGAAGGGGACTTGATTAGCAGCACTTCGGATACGATTGTTTTAAGCTATCGTGAGAAGACACGGATTAAGGAAATCGAAATTAAAAAGCAGTTAATTTCAAAAGCAAGATTGGCAATTAAGTTTTAGTAATTTTTCTACTAAATCAAATCAGAAAAGGAAGAAAGAAATTGAGTAAAGAATTAATTAATGCACTGAATGTTTTGGAAGAAGAAAAAGGAATTTCAAAAGAGATTGTTATTGAAACCTTGGAAAATGCATTGGTTGCAGCGTTTAAAAAGCACTACGGTCAAGCACAAAATGTTGAAGTGAAATTCAATGAAAAAAAAGGGACAATCAAGGTTTATGCGGTTAAGGAGGTTACCGAAGAGGTTTTTGATTCACAGCTTGATATTTCTTTAGTAGATGCTTTGAAGATTAATCCTCACTATGAACTTGGGGACAAGATTAAGTTTGAAGTAACGCCTAAGGATTTTGGACGTATTGCAGCACAAACTGCAAAGCAGGTTGTCGTACAACGCTTGCGTGAAGAAGAACGCAATATCATCTATAATGAATACTCGCAATACGAAAAAGAAATTTTAACCGGTACGGTTGAGCGTAAGGATCACCGCTTTATCTATGTCAACCTAGGTAAAATCGAGGCTGTCTTATCAAAGAAAGACCAGATGCCAAACGAAGAGTACAATGCACATGATCGAATTAACGTTTATGTTTATAAGGTTGAAAACACAACAAAAGGTCCTCAAGTCTACGTATCGCGTTCACATCCGGATTTGTTAAAACGGATGTTTGAAAAAGAAGTGCCGGAAGTTTATGATGGAACAGTTGAAATCGTCAATATCGCTCGTGAGGCAGGAGATAGAGCAAAGGTGGCAGTTAGAAGTCATGCTGAAGGTGTTGACCCAGTTGGAACAATCGTTGGTGTTAAGGGAAATCGTGTACAAACCATTGTCAATGATTTAAAAGGTGAGAATTTGGACATCATTGCTTGGGATGAGGATCCAAAAATATTCATCACGAATGCATTAAATCCAGCTAAGGTAGAGGATGTGATTCTCCATGAAGAAGATGGTAAGATTGCGACTGTTATCGTGCCTGATACACAGCTGTCACTAGCTATCGGTAAACGTGGGCAAAATGCGCGTCTAGCGGCTCGAGTGACCGGCTACAAGATTGATATTAAATCTGAGAGTGAAGCTTCAAATTTAGCCGAAGAAGACGAAGCATAATTTTTCGACATTCAGGAGGTGTTGTTTTGACTAAAAAACGAAAAATTCCTTTGAGAAAGTCTGTTGTTTCCGGCAAGCAATTTCCTAAAAAGGAGCTTGTTCGGATTGTTAGAAATAAAGAAGGCGTCGTGTCAATTGATAAAACTGGTAAGGCATCTGGTCGCGGGGCATATATTGGCGTTGATATTGACGAAGCAATCGTAGCTAAGAAAAAGGATAGTTTGAGCCGTGTACTAGATGTCAAGGTAGATGAAATATTCTATGATGAGCTAATCAACTACGTTGAGCATCTCAAAGCACGTCAGGAATTGTTTAAAGATGATGAATAAGACATTGAATTTATTAGGAATTGCTCAACGATCAGGCAATGTCATTAGCGGCGAGGAATTGGTCGTTAAAGCAATTCAAAACGGTAAAGCAAAATTCGTATTT
>JAISYB010000127.1 GCA_031270215.1 Streptococcaceae bacterium
AGCAAAATAGTTTATATTGCTTCTATGATTCATCAATCCCAAATGAAAGTAAAGTTTTGACTGACAAAGTTACCGATGATAATGGTAAGAAATTATCGCTTGATAAGAGTGATGAAATGAAATGCTACGCTATTTAGGCTCAATATTTACAAAAAACTCCTAGCCAAAACAGCTCGGAGTTCATCTTTGTTTACATACTTTATTTTCAAAAAAGGAAGTGTTTTGACTGATTTTTACTGCAAGCTGTTGAATTTCAAGAATCGCTCTAAATCAGCATTTCACACGTCTATTGACATGTAGTGAAACCCTACTTAACTTCTTTAAAAATAACGTGTTTACGCAATTTTGGTGAATATTTCTTTAACTCTAAACGGTCTGGGTTGTTACGTTTATTTTTTTGTGTTAGATATAAACGTTCGCCAGATTCTTTGTGCTCTAATGTGATATTAACGCGCATTGTGCTGCCTCCTGATTATAATTTATTAGTCTTTAGTTACTTTGCGTCCCTTGTAGTAGCCTTTTAAGGATACACGGTGAGAACGGTGGTAATCGCCTGTTGCTTCGTCAAAGGAAACAGTTGGCGCTGTTAAATTATAATGTGTACGGCGTTTGTTTTTCTTCGCTTTTGAAGTTTTACGAGCTGGTACAGCCATGGATAAAATCCCTCTTTTCTATGAATAATCTTTTCTGCCCTAAAACAGATACTTGATTAGTTTAACATGATTTCAAAAAGGTTTCAACCGTTTTGTAAAGGAAAATTACTTTACAATGCGAATCACAGTTAGGGGATTAATAAATTCTGTGTTGTTTTAGAATTTGGTAGGGTAATTAATCGGATAGCCAGATAGACCGCAACGGCGGTTAAGATGGCATCTGTACCATTGGCAACGGCAGAAAACAGCACTGGTCCCATGCCCCACTGTGCATATTGCCCCCAAAAAAGAAAGCCTGCGATAAAGTGGATTAAATATCTTGGAATAATTCCCCAAAGCGTGCCGATCAATAACGCTTTGTTTAAATTTCCTGAGCCATTTAGTGCCGCCTTGATTGGTTTAGAGTAAACACCAGCTAAGCCTGCGAGGGTAAAGGCAACGGGATATTCTAAGAGGACTTGAAAAAGCGTTAGAAACCATACTTTTCCAATCACAAAATAAAGCAATCCCCAGATGAAACCGGCAAGTAAGGCGGGTTTTGCCCCTCTTCTAATTGCAAAAATTGTTAATGCCACCTGTCCGAGATTAATTCCAAATGATGCGCCAATGTCTAATGGAATGAGTGCTAGTAGCATCGAAAGTGCGGCAAATACTGCAATCTCAGCTAAAATAGTGATGTTTTGTTTTGAATTTGACATAAAAAAGCCTCCTGTGATGTTGGACAAGAGGGGTGTTTGTTTGAAATGATACCAAATATCAATGTAAATTAGCATTAATATTTTTACTCACATCCCTACGCTCGTGTTAACGAAATCAGGTTCGGAGGGTCTAGGCCTAAGCCATTCTCAACAAAATGTTCCCCTTGTGTTTGATTAAGATACCTGTTAAGTGTAATAATTTATGATATAAATGTCAAGTAGCTCAAGATAAGCGTGTGTGATTGCTTTTATAGCTGACGAACAATCATTTAAGCGACAACATAAATATATTATAGTAGACACTGGAGAAAAACAAAAATTTTTGTAGTGTTCCTCATAAGCTGGACTTTTAATTCTACTTTATAAGCTATAGATAAAAAACGGCTCGTTTCGCATTGCGCAGTGAGTATGTGAAAAAATGTTTTGTTTAAAGATCGTTAAGTGTGTAAATGCTGATATAAAGGGATAGATTGGGTGAAAATGATTATCTTGTCGTGTCGACCATTGAATATTTAGCTATGAAAATAAGAATGACCTCAATAGATATCTAATTGCTAAAATCTGTGAGTGGACATAACGGTTAGCTATACCAAGTAATAACGAGATAAAATGACAATTATTGTTGTCAGACGTGATAAAATGAAGATTACGTAGTAATGACTAAACGAAAAGGAATGAAATGATGAAAATAGGTAACATCTATCAGCAGGCAAAAAGTGAGAAGCGACCGGTCATCTCTCTTGAGATTTTTCCACCGAAGCGACCAACTGGGATTGAGACGATTTTTCAAACGATTGATAAACTAACAGCTAAGCCGGATTTTATTAGCGTCACTTACGGTGCAGCAGGCAATACGTTGCGTGAGAATAAAACATTAGAGATTGCTAGTAGAATTAAACAGGATTATGGAATCGAAGCATTGCACCATTTAACAGCCATCATGAATAGTCGTGAGGAAATTTGCCGAATTATTGCTGAAATTAAAGCAGCAGGAATTGAAAATATCCTAGCACTCAGAGGAGATATTCCAAAGGGCGCATGTGATTTTCCAGAGGATTTTCAATATGCAAAGGATTTAATCGCTGAAATTGCACGCAGTAATCAGTTTTCAATCGGTGCCGCATGTTATCCGGAGGGGCATATTGACCAAAAAGCTAATCGAGAGAATATCAAGCATTTATTAGAGAAAGAGCAGCAGGGGGCAAATTTCTTTATTTCTCAATTATTTTTTGACAATCAGGCTTTTTATGATTTATTAGATGAAAGTAGAAAAGCTCGGATTAATGTGCCGATTGCAGCGGGTATTATGCCAATCATGTCAGTTTCTCAGGTTGAAAAGATGATTTTCTTCGGTGCAAGCTTGCCAGTTGATTTGATTAAGCTGATTCATCGTTATCAGGATACACCGGAGGATTTGCAGAAGGCAGGGCTTGAGTACTCGATTAATCAAATAGATGAGTTGATTGAAAATGGTGCTTCAGGTATTCACGTTTATACGATGAACCGCCCGATTATTGCCAATACGATTATGGATAGATATAAGGCAAAGTGAGTTTTTATCGCTTGCCTTTTTATCAATTAGTCGAGCGTGCTCGTGTTTTTAGTTGTGAGAGGTTCAATAAGTATAGGTAGCTGGTGAGATGTCTTTAGTCATCAGCGCTTCTTAATGTTATAATAGTCTAGATTAAATCAGGTTAGGAGTTGCTTGATGGAGGATTTATTTTTAGATAAGCGTGAAGTGCTACGGTATTTGGGTTACCGAAAAAAACAGGCATTAACGCCAGAGATTTCGCAGTTGATTGATGAGGAAATGCTTGAAATAAAAGAGGTCGCTAAGGCGCGATATACCTATCAGGTCTATGATATTGAGCCTGATTACGCTACACGAGCAATCAAAGTATTGGACACTACTTTGGTACTATCTGGAGAAAATGCCTTTAGCCGGCTGTATCAAGCGGAGAAGGTGGCGTTATTTGCAGGAACATTAGGGATTGAAGTTGATCGAAGACTTGCAATGTATGCACGTAGTGATGTCACACGAGGACTCATCTTAGATGCCTGCGCGGTTGAATATATTGAAAAGGTAATGGATGTAGCAGAGCGAAAAGCCGTAGAGCGCTTTGAGGGCTGGCGGGTCAATCGCCGATTTTCACCGGGCTATGGGGATTTGCCATTAGCTATTCAGGGAGAATTTCTTGCAGCATGTCGTGCAGAGCGCGTGCTTGGTATTCAGCTAACCTCAGCGCATTTAATGATTCCAAGAAAGAGCGTTACAGCATTTGTTGGCTTGTTTAATCCAAATGATTAGCGTTGTTCAAGTGTAATTAGTACAAGTGCTAAGGTTGTTCAAGCATAACTAGTACGAGTATTTTTTATAAGCGCTGTTTGAGTGTAACCGTCACAAGTGTTTTATCAGAGTTGAGCATTGTTCAAATGTAACTAGTGCAAGTATTTTTATAAAGTTCAAGAGCGGAGTAGTTTACATTAATTTAGTAAGAAAGGAAATTAGGAGATGACGATTTTAGAGGCATTAAGGTCAAATCAGCTTTTATTTGATGGGGCAATGGGGACACAGCTGCAGCTTAGAGGGTTGCCGACTGGGGAGCATCCGGAGTATTTTAACCTAACACATCCGGAGATTGTCAAGGCAATTCATCAGGATTATGTTGCAGCAGGCTGTGATGTTTTGACGACCAATACGTTTCAAGCAAATCGCACCAAGCTTAAGCCAGAGGAGATTACGCCAATCATCACACGAGCGATTGAATTGGCTAAAGCTGCACAGCCGAAATATGTCGCATATGATATGGGATCACTCGGTCAGCTCCTAAAACCAATGGGGACGTTGTCCTTTGAAGCAGCCTATGAATATTATCGGGAGCAAGCTGTGGCAGCAGAAGCGGCAGGCTGTGACGTGATTGTTTTTGAAACCTTATCGGATTTACTAGAGGCTAAAATCGGTATCTTAGCAGTCAAGGAAAATACCGAGCTTCCGATTTTCGTAACAATGAGCTATCAAGCTGACGGGCGAACATTTGTTGGAGTTAGTCCAAAGACTGCGACTCTAACATTGCAAAATCTAGGTGTAGACGCTTTGGGTGTGAATTGCTCTCTTGGACCAAAGGAGCTTTTGCC
>JAISYB010000014.1 GCA_031270215.1 Streptococcaceae bacterium
TGAATTTTTTTAGTAAAAATAACTATTTATCTGTTTGATAGAAATAAAAATAAAACAAATTCAACTCTTAAATAATAACATCAATTAAGAATTAAAACAAGAAAAAATTGTACAGATGAGTAGATATACTAGACTATTGAATTTGATAAATCTAAGTATAAAAAACATCGATAAATCAAGATAAATTTCAATAAAAATACATTATCAATCAAAAATTATCTAAATTGAAGTATTTTATTATAAGCAAAAAAAGACATGTTATTAGATATAATTATCAAAAGAAAAATTTAGTGATTGAAATGAATATCAATTACTTACACTATATTTCTTGGAATAAAAATATTACATATAGTTAGTGATTTTTCAATAACTTGACCATTATTCATGTCTTCTGACAGCAAAAATTGACAATTACTTTCAAGTGTAGACGCTATTATGAGTGAATCGTAATATTTAAAATGATATTTATTTTGAAGATAAAGTCCATATTTAACAGTATCTAAGTTAACAACTACTAAGTTATTTTTATGACATATTTTGTTTAGAGCTGCTTCTACGCAGAATGTATCCATCTTCAACTTATGGATACTAACACTACAGAACTCGGATAAAATTTGGGTACTGACAATCCGATAATAACTATTGATCTGCGTAATAGTTTGTTTACGTTTGTCGGGTTCATCCACCGAGTAAATGTAGATTAAAATATTAGTATCAAGAAATGCTCTAGTCACGCTCATAGGCATCATCCCTGTTAAATTTATAACCTTTCGTACACAGTTGCATCTCTGTAAAGTCGTCTAGCGATAAAGTACCTGGTTGAGCTTCGTCAACGCTGGTATCTGGGTTTGCAGAATCAGAGATATCAGGTGACATCGGTTCTATTGTAAGAACACTGTTATAATTTTGAACTATTACTTTAGATACACCAAATGTATTGGCTATATACTCAGCCAAAACATGTACATTAATAACTTGTTTAAACATTGAAATTTAGCTCCTGTAATGAAAAAAGTCGTTAAAATAATACACTAACATTTGTTCTATTATAGCACCTCGTTGGAAGCGCTTCAATAGCTATCCCTGGATAGTTATACAGGGATACTTACATCGACCAATTTAAGAAAGAAAATTCGCTTACAATTCAAGTCAATTTTTATGGAAAAAGTGAATTATCAATTTAAGATTTCATTTATTAAATCAACAATTTGGCTCAAATCTGGTCTCACCTTTTCAATAGAATCAGGATCTTTATTTAACTTTTTGAATTTTAGAAGTTTAGTTTTAAACGTATTCATATGAGCTTGAAAACGTATTATTTTGTTGTTAATAATCTGGTTTTGAGCTTCATTCTCTAAAGATCTTTGAACTTCAACGTTGTTGGCAGCAGTAGGCTGAGTTACTTCAACGTCATCATTTTTACTTTGCTTTTTCTTATTTTCTATTAATTTTTTAAATTCATCAAATTTGTCCATCCTTTTTTCAGGATTTACTGTTTGAGCAAGTTTTAATAAACGTGCATGAGACCAATTATTAGACTTTATAGCCCCATTTTTAATGTTTTGCTCAAGATGGCTGATGATCAATAGTTCAGAAACATGGCTTTTTGACAAATTCACCTTAGAAACTAAAGCATTATGTTCAACATTTTGATCTTCACTTTTCATCTTATAAAATAAGCTATCAAGAGCAACAGCCTTTTCCATAGTTGTAAAACCTTCACGCTGAACGTTCTGAGCAAACGAAACTAAGGCATAGCCACAGAGTCTATAGGCAAGACTCGACATGCGATTTCAGTAATATTAAGTTCCTTGTAAGCTCTCAACCTTCTCTCACCATCTACGATCAAATAGTATCCAGGTTTTGAGTCATGGTCCCTGATCAAAATCGGTTCAATTAGTGTGGTAGAATCGATAGACTGTTTTAGTTGCTGTAACGCATCTTCTGCAATCTCAAACGCACTCGTCAGCTTCGTGATTGATGCCAAAGAGCAATAGGCGAGTTGCTCCGGGCCATTTATGGCTATTCCCGGTTGCTTGCACCTTGAAGCTTATGCCTCTGATCTTCATAAGGATAGGAGAACTGCGATTGGCCGAGTAGACTGAATTTGACTTTCACGCCAAAGAATGGCCCAGCCCCGGATATATCGCATGAAAATGTAGATGCAGATATTCGTATCCTGCCTAAATCGTGGTGCGATACTCATAGCTCGTCCCTGACTTGCGGTAGCTCCTGCCCCCGATCCAAAAGGAAATCGTCCGGCAGGGAGCTTAACAGTTCAAAAGCTCGGGCCAGATTTACTTCCGGCTCAGGCAATACTATCTCCCGGCACCGGCGAAAAATTTCCACTTCCTGGCTGTCCACCCTTAATTCCTTGGGTTGCCTGACGGCTTGACTTTTGCCTGATTGGAAAATGCGCACTCTGGTCATCTTGGGCTCCTTTCGCAAGTATCGAATATACTACAAGTATTTAGGTTGTCCCTTTTTGAAGTCAAGGTTAAATGTAAGTATTCAGTTGGTCAATAGCTGCGGCCTTGTTTAAGCTGTTGCCAGGGCCGAATAATTGCTTCTATGGTCTCATTGTGACAGATTTCGTAGGATATAATATTTAAATTTCTTAGATCCATAAGGTTTTTAACTGGAATTAGTTTTGTACTTTGGATCTGAACTTCTTTAGTACAATGGCCTACTGTTTCTCCAATTTGTCCAAGACCAAAAAAATGGCATATTGGAAATAAAAGTTTTCAATAAATTAATCAAATCAAAACTTAACTTCAATAAGTACTTGATTGATTTGTGCACAATATTTAACGGTATGTTCTAATAAATGTATATCATGGTCTATCGTAAACTATAACCATTTCTTTAGTAACTATATCTATGAATTTAGGATTAAATTCTTTTATACGTTTACAAAATAAAGCATCTGTTGAAATTAAATCGACATGTTTATTAAATATATCTTCCAATTCATACTTTAATTGACCTAAATCTATTAAAGTGAAGATATTAAAATCTGGATCGTCCATTAAAATGTCAACATAACTTTCTTCAGTTGCTTCACCACGAGCATAAGAACCAAAAACCCATAA
>JAISYB010000175.1 GCA_031270215.1 Streptococcaceae bacterium
GGCGTGATAGCTCCCCGCCTGAATAATTGGATACGCCTTTCGGAGTTCGATTAATTTTTGGTAAAACTTAAAAATCTCACCGGAGATGTCGCTTGCAACATTAATCTCCTGATGTTCTCCGACAGCAAGCCATGGCACACCTGTGGTAAAGCCTGCCCCAGCTCCTGAATCCCACTGCATAGGTGTCCGTGAATTATCTCGTGAGCGCGCCTTGATGATAGCAAAAGCCTCGACCTCTGACTTACCTGTATCAAGCAGCTTACTATACGCATTAAGGCTTTCGACATCAACATAGCTAGAAATATCTTGATAGTCAGGGTCAATCATTCCAATTTCCTCGCCCATATAGATATATGGTGTTCCTCTTGAAAGGTGAATACTAGCAGCTAGCATTTGCGCGCCCTCTATCCGAAAATTTGCCACATCAATAAATCGATTTAGCGCGCGTGGTTGATCGTGATTATTCCAGAAAAGTGCACTCCAGCCGCCATTCTCGCTCATTGCCTCCCCCCATTGATGTAAAAGTCCTCTAAGCTTGTTAAAATCAAAGGGCGCAAGGTGCCACTTTTGCCCATCAGCATAGTCAACCTTCAGATGATGAAAATTAAAGACCATTGAAAGCTCTCCCCTTTCGGGTTGAGTATAGAGAATACAACTCTCAATCGTTGTTGAACTCATTTCACCGACCGTAATGACATCAGCAAATTTGCCAAAACTTGCCTGCGACATCTCGGCAAGATAGCTGTGGGTAATCCATTTATCTGTGTATTCTGCCTTACCCTCGTTGATTGGATTATTTTTCAAGACAGCATCTTTTCCAATGACGTTGATGACATCAAAACGAAAACCCTTAATCCCTTTTTCCAGCCAGAAATTGACAACCTGAAATAAGGCGTTTCTAACCTGTGGATTACGCCAATTGAGGTCTGCCTGCGTCTGGTCGTAGAGATGCAGGTAGTATTTTCCTGTTTTACCAAATGTAGACCATGCACTGCCGCCAAATTTTGACTGCCAATCGGTCACCTCATCTCGCAAAATAAAGAAGTCTTGGTAAAATTTATCCCCAGCTAATGCCTTTTGAAACCATGGATGTGCCGTTGAAACGTGGTTAAAGACCATATCAAACATGAAGTCTATCCCGTATCTTGCACCAACTCGAATCATTTCCTCCAGATCACTCATCGTACCAAACCGTAAATCTATCGCACAATAATCGGAGATGTCGTAGCCATTATCCATCTGTGGACTTTTAAATATCGGGTTTAACCAAACCATATCAACACCCAGCTTGGCTAAATAAGGGATTTTCTCGATAATCCCCCGAATATCGCCAATTCCATCACCGTTGCTATCCTTAAAGGACTTCGGATAAATCTGATAAATTACTTTTGTTCGATCTAACATCTACTGCTCTTTTCTATGATTTATTATCTTGATACCTGCGTCACGGTGAAAAGTATTTCTCCCGTTGTGACCTCGTCAATATTAACAGCATCAGCTTGAAACTTATCCTGATTAGTCACAACAATCGGCGTTTCAACAACATAGCCTGCACTCTTGAGCGCTTCTATATCAAAATCGATTAGTCGATCGCCCTTGTTAATTTCGTCTCCCTGCTTTACATAGCTCTTAAAATATTCCCCATTTAACGCTACAGTATCTAGTCCGATATGGATTAAAAGCTCAACACCTGTCCGGCTAAGTAGTCCGATTGCGTGCTTGGTTGGAAACAATGAAACAACAACACCTGAAAATGGTGAAACGACCACCCCATCACTTGGTTCAATAACTACACCCTGTCCGAGCGCACCTTGTGCAAAAACAGGATCATTTGCTTCAGCAAGTGGTATAACTTTCCCAGCTAATGGCGCTGCAATGCTAAACTTTTCACTACTTGCTAATGACGCTTCAGAAAATTCAACAACTGTTTCCTCAGCCAATACACCAGCCTCTGTCTTATTCAAAATACCGAATTTTCTAAAAGTTAGGGTTAATAAAATTGGTATCACAATCGCTAGCAGCATTCCTATCGCAAACATGCCAAAATCCTGCATTCTAATCGCTAAAATACCCGGTAAGCCGCCGACACCAATCGAGTTTGCACGAACCTTCATCAACGTAATGAACATTCCCGCAACGCCTGAACCAATCATGCCCGCCACAAATGGATACATAAATTTCAGATTAATCCCAAACATTGCCGGCTCTGTTACACCTAACCACGCTGAAATCAATGACGGCACAGAGATTTCTCTTTCTTTCTTGTTTCCCTTATGTGCCAAGATAACACCTAAAACAGCGGCACCTTGAGCGATATTAGATAAACAAATCATCGGCCAAAGATTTGTTGAATTAAAATCAGCGATTAGCTGTGTATCAATCGCCAAAGTCGTATGATGTAAGCCTGTAATAACCAGCGGTGCATAGAGCAAGCCGAAAATGCCGCCAAACAACCACGAAAGTGATGAAGTCAATCCCGTATTAACCAACCACGAAATACCACTGCCTATCTTCCAGCCAATCGGTCCAATGATGAGATGTGCGGCTAAAATCGTTGGCAATAACGAAAGCAGCGGTACAAAAATCATTGAGATTGCCTCCGGAATATACTTCCTAAAGAAGCGTTCGAGATAAACTAATAAAAATCCTGCAAACATCGCCGGCAAAACCTGTGCTTGATAACCGATTTTTTCAAGCGTAAAGAAGCCAAAATCCCAGCTCCAATTCTTAGCAATCTCTGCTGCACTAGTACCATTCACCGCATAGGCATTAAGTAGCTGTGGAGAAACGAGCGTAATCCCTAAAACAATTCCAAGAATTTGCGTCCCTCCCATTTTACGTGTGACACTCCATGTTACACCGACGGGTAAAAAGTGGAAAATCGCCTCGCTCGGCAGCCAAAGGAAACTGTTCACACCATTCCAAAACTGCGATGCTTGAACGATCGTCTTACCATCTAGCATACTAAACGGCACAGCTTCTAAAATATTTCTAAAACCTAAAATCAAACCGCCAACAATAATTGCTGGAAGCAGTGGCGTGAAAATCTCGGCAAGAGTTGAAACCAAGCGCTGTAATAGCTTTTGATTTGCCTTTGCCGCCTGCTTGGCAGCTTCTTTTGAGATTGCTTCAATTCCTGAAATCTTGGCAAAGTCCTGATAGAAGGCTGGAACATCATTACCAATAATCACTTGAAATTGTCCGGCATTGGTAAACATGCCCTTAACTGCAGCAATCCGCTCAATCCTTACTTTATCCGCAGCAGCCGTATCCTGTAAAACAAACCGCATTCTTGTTGCACAGTGACTCACCGCAGCAATATTGTTACTGCCACCAATTGCAGCAAGTAACTCTTTTGCATCTTTCTCAAATTTTCCCATGATGTTCTCCTTTTTCTTTTAGTTGTACGTACAAGTTCATTATGCGCCTTTTAAGAATAAAATACAATCGTTTTCAATCCAAAAAATAAATTATTTTTTCGGGCAGGGTAAATAAAATCAAATAAAAAGAAGATAATTTGGATTATCATCGTTTTTTTGTTAAAATCAAGAATAAATAAGCTTAATTAGTGGTGAAAAATATGAAACGTTATGAAGCAATTTACCAAGATCTTGAACATCGAATTCGTACCAATAACTATCCTAGAGGAGATTTCTTGCCGAGTGAGAAGGAATTACAAAATCTCTATCAAGCAAGCCGTGATACCGTTAGAAAGGCGCTTAATCTACTCACAAATTCAGGTTATATTCAAAAAATACAGGGCAAGGGTTCTATCGTTTTAGCGCATGGACAGCTAGATTTTCCTGTGTCTGGACTGACAAGCTATAAGGAATTAGTCCAAGCACAAAGCTTTAAAAGTCAGACTAAAGTTATTCTTTTAAAGCAAACGGAAATTGATGACAAGCTCAGTCGCTTGACCGGCTTTGAAATTGGCACATTAGTTTGGGAATTAATTCGTTGCCGAATCATTGACGATGTGCCTGCATTAATTGATAAAGACTATTTATTAGTTGACATTGTACCCAATCTAACTACAAAAATCTGCGAAAATTCTATCTACGATTACCTTGAACATCAACTGAATCTTGATATTTCCTATGCTTATAAGGAAATTACGATTGAAGATGTTGATATGGTTGACAAAAAATACCTAAACTTAGGTCAAGACAAACAGATTGTTTCCGTCAAATCGAAGGTTTTTCTAGGAGATGCCAGACAGTTCCAATTTACCAATAGCAGACATAAATTATCCAAGTTTCGCTTTGTTGATTTTGCAAGAAGAAAGTCAATCGGTACATTTCAAACGGAGGAAAGCTGATGAATCCAACTTTTGGTGAAAAGATGGCAGACAAAGATTATCAAGCACGATACGGTGTTTATGCAATTATTCCACGCAAGGATGATACGGAAATTGTGCTTGTGCAAGCGCCAAACGGTGCTTATTTCCTTCCTGGTGGCGAGATTGAGGCGGATGAAAATCATCAAACGGCACTTGCACGTGAATTAGTCGAAGAGCTTGGTGTCAAAAGCTTTGAGCACTCCTATCTCGGTTGTGCAGATGAATATTTCTACTCCAGACATCGCGACACGTATTATTACAATCCGGCATACATCTATGCTAGTCATAAATGGCAAGCAATCAGCAAGCCTTTAGAAGACTTCAACACAATCGCTTGGTTTCCCATTGATATTGCGATTAACAAACTCAAACGTGGCTCACATCAATGGGGAGTTAAAGCTTGGCAGAAAGCCAAGTGATAAAGTATTTTGCTCATCTCCTAACAATTCAAAAGGTTCAATGCTTGATTGAAGATACCAACGCAAGCATTGAACTTATTTTTTCGTTTGCCAATCAAACAAAAGCGTAAAAACACGACTTTGAGTTAACGATTTAAAACATTTATTTTTTTATAATCTCTAAAGGCAGGCTGAAATAGCAGTATTTAGCGCTGTAATCGCTCAAATGTCCGGACATTGATTGTTCTGTTCAATCAATACCGCTTACTGCCTGTATTACGAGCCAAAAACAAGGCGAAATGCTACAGACATGTATAATAATGCCAAGTAATCCAAAGGGCAATTACACTTTTACCGTGAATCTCAAACGCCAAAAATGAACATTATAGAGCAAATAAAGACTCGTATTTGAAAGAATCCTCTCAAATTCGAGCCTTTTTAACGATTTTTACCCAAAATTATCTAAAAATGGGCGTTTTTCAGTGACTTTCAAAATGTCCACCTCTTGATAAACTACATGTGCTTAGCCACATTAATCCGATTAATTGCGCGGTGCAGCGAAACCTCTGCACGCTTTAATTGGTCAATATTATGTACTCTATTAGCTTCTTCAATCAACTTCTCGGCACGAACCTTAGCACGTTCAGCACGTGAAAGGTCAATATCTCGCTCACGTTCTGCTGAATCAGCGAGGATGGTTACTAGGTTATTGCGAACTTCAATGACACCGCCATTGACTGCAATCCAATCAACATGTGTATCTGAATCGGCACGACGCACCTTGACTTCGTCAATCACTAATGGTGCAATCAATGGAATATGCCCTGCTAAAACACCAACTTCACCAGAGAGTGTCTTAGCAATGACTAATGAAGCATGGTGGTCATAAACCAAACCATCAGGAGTTACTACGTTTACTGTCATTACACCCATAGCTTCACCTAGCTTCTAGCTTTTTAGCTTTTTCAATCACGTCTTCAATCGTACCGACACTGCGAAAGGCTTCTTCTGGAAGGTCATCATATTGACCTTCTAAGATTGCTTTAAAGCCTTTAATCGTTTCAGCGATAGGAACATAAGAGCCAGGTTGACCGGTAAATGTTTCTGCAACATTAAAGTTCTGCGATAGGAAGAATTGAATCCGTCTTGCACGCCCAACCAAGGTTTTTTCCTGATCTGAGAGCTCGTCCATTCCAAGTATTGCAATAATGTCTTGTAATTCACGATAACGTTGAAGAACCCGCTGTACCTCTGTTGCGACTTCATAATGCTCAACACCAACAATCTCCGGTGTTAAAGCGCTGGAAGACGACGCCAACGGATCAACCGCAGGATAAATCCCCATTTGCGTCAGCTTACGTTCTAGATTAGTTGTTGCATCTAAATGAGCAAAAGCTGTAGCAGGCGCCGGATCTGTATAGTCATCAGCCGGCACATAGATTGCTTGAATCGAAGTAACAGAGCCTTTTTTTGTTGAGGTAATCCGCTCTTGCAACTGTCCCATTTCTGTGGCAAGCGTTGGCTGATACCCTACAGCTGACGGCATCCGACCAAGTAATGCAGAAACCTCTGAGCCTGCCTGTGTAAAGCGGAAGATATTATCAATAAACAAGAGTACATCCTGCCCCTGAGCATCACGAAAGTCCTCAGCAATCGTCAAGCCAGTCAAGGCAACACGCATTCGTGCACCTGGCGGCTCATTCATCTGACCAAAAACCATCGCTGTCTTTTCGATAACGCCGGATTCTTTCATCTCATGATATAAATCATTCCCCTCACGAGTCCGCTCGCCGACACCAGTAAAGACTGAAATGCCCCCGTGCTCTTGCGCGATATTATGGATTAATTCTTGGATAAGCACGGTTTTACCAACACCCGCACCACCAAACAAACCAATTTTACCACCCTTTAGATAAGGCGCTAGGAGGTCAATCACCTTAATCCCTGTTTCTAAAATTTCGCTACTAGTGCTTAATTCTTCAAATTTTGGTGCTGGCTTGTGGATAGAATGACGCTTAGCATCCTCAGGAAATGGTGCGCCTAAATCAATCGTTTCCCCTAAGACATTAAACACCCTTCCTAGTGTTTCCTTACCAACTGGCACAGAAATTGGTTTACCTGTATCTAAAACCTCCATACCACGTTGTAAGCCATCAGTTGATTCCATGGCAACCGAACGAACAATTCCATCACCAAGCTCTAAGGTTGCTTCAAGGACAACCTTTTGCTTGCTGGCATCATTTTTATAAACAACCAGTGCATTATTGATATCTGGTAGAGTTGCATCTTGTGGAAATTCAATATCAACGACAGGTCCTATGACCTGCACAATTTTTCCAGAACTCAAAGTTTTTCCTCCAATCTGTTTCATTAATTAAAGCAAGCTATTCATAAATAAATACTAACTTTAGACGACTGGCGCTTTATTCCAGCGCGGCAGCACCGCCAACAATTTCCGTTATTTCCTGAGTAATTGCGGCTTGTCGTGCTCGATTATATGAAATCGTCAAATCAGCAATAATATTCTTCGCATTATCTGTCGCAGTTTTCATTGCAGTCATACCTGCGGCATGCTCGGCAGTTTTAGCATCAACAATTGCGCCATAAATCAAGCTTTCAGCATATTGAGGTAGTAAAACGTCTAGAATTTCCTCCTCAGAAGGCTCTAGGATAAATGGTTGATTGAACTCATCAACATCTTCTGTATCTAAATTATAGATTGGCAGCATTCTTTCGACCCTAAATCTGCTTGTCAGCGAATTAACATGGTGATTATAACAGACGTATAGCTCATCAAATAGCTCCTCTTGGTACATATTCGTTGCATTTTGAACGATATTACGCACCTCATCAAATGAAGGATGATCAGACACTCCGCGAAGCTCATAAGCAATATTCAAATCTCTTGACTTAAAGAAGTCTGAGCCAACACTGCCGATTGCTAAGATAACAATCTCCTCGTTTTTCTTGTGGTCTTGTTCAAACATCTGCAAGGTCTGCTTCAAAATCGTTGAGTTATAACCACCGACTAAGCCCTTATCTCCTGTGATAATGATATAGCCGGTTTTTTTAACAGGGCGTTTAATCAGCAAGGTATTCTTGCTTTCACCACTGTTTGCTGCAACCAAATGCCTTGTCACATCTCTGACCTTACTGGCATAAACTTGAAAATCCTTTGACAAACGTTCTGATTTGTTCAGCTTTGCACCAGAAACCATCTGCATAGCATTCGTAATTTGACTTGTTTTTTTAGTCGAAGCAATTCTCGTTTTTATCTCATTTAAGGAAGCTCCCACACATACTCCTCCTTTCTAAGAGGCTAAACGCAACTCTTTAGTTGGTTAATTAGTTCGCCTTATAATGCTTATTATTTTTAAATTCGGTAATTGCCGCATCCAATTTTTCTTCAGCTGGTAAATCCTTTGTTTCACGAATCGTTGCAAAAATATCCGGTGTTTGCACCTCAATATAGTCAAACAAATCATTTTCAAATTCTAATACCTGATTAACAGGTATTGAGTCTAAGAAACCATGGGTCAAAGCGTATAAGATAACAACCTGTTTTTCAACCGCAAGTGGTGTATGTAGCTTTTGCTTCAATATTTCAACCGTTCTACGTCCACGATTTAGCTTTGCTTGAGTCGCTGCATCTAAGTCTGAACCAAATTGCGTAAATGCTTCGAGTTCACGATAGCTTGCTAAGTCTAAACGCAATGTCCCCGCAACTTTCTTCATTGCTTTGATTTGCGCCGCACCACCAACACGTGAAACAGATGAGCCTGCATCTATCGCTGGGCGGATACCTGAGTAGAACAAATCACTTTCCAAGAAAATTTGTCCATCAGTAATTGAGATAACATTTGTTGCAATATATGCTGAAATATCGCCAGCCTGTGTTTCAATGAATGGCAAGGCAGTCATTGAACCGCCACCTAAATCATCTGATAGCTTCGCTGCACGCTCTAACAAGCGTGAATGTAAGTAGAATACATCTCCGGGATAAGCCTCACGACCTGGCGGACGACGTAAAAGCAATGATAATTCACGATAAGCAACCGCTTGTTTTGACAAATCATCATAGACGATTAAGACGTGCTTGCCATTATACATAAACTCCTCACCCATTGCGACACCGGCATAAGGCGCCAGATAAAGCAGCGGTGCAGGCTGAGAGGCACCGGCAGTCACAACGATTGTGTAATCTAATGCACCGTATTTACGCAATGTTTCAACCTGTGTTCTTACGGTTGAATCTTTTTGACCGATTGCAACATAGATACAAATCATGTCCTTGCCCTTTTGATTGATAATCGTATCAATCGCAATTGACGTCTTCCCTGTTTTTCTATCACCAATGACTAACTCACGCTGTCCACGACCGATTGGTACAAGGGCATCTATCGCTTTTAACCCTGTTTGTAGCGGCTCATACACCGACTGGCGCTGCATAACGCCTGGCGCTGTGTATTCGACTGGACGTGTTTTCTCTGTTTTAATTTCGCCCAAACCATCAACCGGTTGTCCAAGCGCATCAACAACACGACCGATTAAGCTTTCCCCTACTGGCACTTCCATAATCTTACCAGTACGTTTGACACTATCTCCTTCACGAATATCTTCAAATTCCCCTAAGATAATAATCCCAACGTCATTTGTTTCTAAATTCTGTGCCATACCATATGAGCCATTGGAAAATTCTAATAGCTCGCCACTCATCACGTTAGACAAGCCATGAGCACGCGCAATACCATCACCAATATAAGTCACTGTTCCAATCTCAGTGACAGTGATTACCTGTTGGTAATTTTCAATCTGTTGTTTAATTACGGCACTGATTTCCTCAGCTTTGATTGCCATTTATGTCACACTCCTTAATTCAAAATCAAATTCAAGCTGATTAGCACATCTAAAGATTAAAGCTTCGCAGCAATATTATCTAACTGCGTTTTTAAACTGCCGTCAATGATTTTTGATTCAGCTTCAACAATCACACCACCAAGTATTGATGGATTAACGTTTTGTTCTATTTCAAGTGCATTGAAGGCGAATTTTCCTTTCAATTCTTCAGACAGCTTTGTCAGCTGCACGTCTGTCAAAGGAATAGCAGTCGTCAATTTGACCTGACCCGTCCTTGTTTTACGACGATATAATACACTAAATGCTTCAAAAATTTCTAAAATTAAAGATAAACGTCCATTTTTGAACAATACTTCTAAAAAGTTTTGAATATGCGGTATCGCACCCTGCTTTAGTGCATCAATGATGACACGCTGAGCTTCTGCTGCGCCTGAGGTTAATTCAAATAATGCTAAAACCTGACGATTTGATGTAATTACATCAACAATCGCATCAATATCCGCTTTAGCTGCCGATAACTCCTGATGCTCTATTGCAACAGCCAATAGGCTTTCTGCATATTTATTAACGATTTCCTGATTATTTGCCATCAGCTTCACCTAACTTGTCAATATACTGATTGATTAATTCTTGGTGTGCCTCTAAGCTCAATTCCTTGCCCAAAATCTTTGAAGCAATTAAAACTGATATATCCGCTACTTCACCTTTTATTGAAGCAACAGCCTCCGCTCTTTCTTGCTGGATTTCGACACGAACTTTTTCTTTAAATTGCTTTGCTTCGCTGGTAGCCTCTAAGATGATATTTTCTCTTGAAGCATTGCCGCTGGCTTTAGCATTTTTTAAAATCTTTTCTGCCTCTGTGTGACTTGCAGCAAGCTTTTCCTCACGTTCCTTTGCAAGACGTTCGGCACGCTCCTTTGCAGCCTCCGCAGCTGAAATATCATTTGATATTTTCTCGGCACGCTTTTCAAAGATACTAACGATATTACCCCATGCATATTTCTTTACTAAAAATAGCAAAATGATTAATGCACCTGAAACGACAATAATATTCCCTAAGGTCGTTACATGTTCGCTTGGTACAGCTTCCTTTGGAGCTACTCGCAAACCATCAACTTGTTTCAGCTTTGACGCGATTTCCAATAAAACCACGAGTCTAACACTTCCTTTCTAATCAGAGTATTGACTCAGTTTATTTTCCTAAGAGAATGAATGCAATAACGATTGCCAAGATAGGTAATGCTTCAATAAGAGCAACTCCGATAAACATCGTTACACGCAGTTGACCACTCATCTCCGGTTGACGACTCATACCCTCAATCGTTTTGCTAACAACTAAACCGTTACCGATACTTGCTCCGAGTGCAGCCCCTGCAGCGACAATTGCTGCGCCAAGTAATGCTAAATCCATAATTATAAATCCTCCTAATTTTTTTAAATAGTGTCTAATCTTCCTCAAGGACAACTTTATGACTGGTGTAAACCATTGTTAAAGTGACAAAAATATAAGCTTGAATACATGATATGAAAATAGAAAAGCCAATCCAAAGGACACTGCCTAAAATTGCTATCGGCATGTTCAATAAACCATGACTCACCCCCAGCTTAGCTAGTAGCGAAAGCAAAACCTCCCCTGCGAAGATATTTCCATAAAGACGTAAACTCAGTGTCAATAGATTGGTAAATTCCTCCAATATTTTAATTGGCACCAAAAAAGGTAATGGTCTAGCAAAAGTGTTGACCAAATATCCTTTAAACCCAAACCGCTGTACGCCTAAGTAATGCCCTAATATCAAGACAAGACCTGCTAGCGTCATTGTGACAATCGGATCTGCTGTTGGTGACTTCCAAAGAGAAGTATCCTGAGCAACGACTATATGCGTCACTAGACCAATATTGTTTGCGATTAGTAAAAAGGCAAATAAAACAAAACCTAATAGATGGAAATTCGTCAGCTCATTTGCTGGTAGATTGTCTTTAATCACACCTGCCACAAACTCAACAGCGTATTCCAAAACGTTTTGTTTCCCTTTTGGTCTTAATTTCATGTTTCGACTTGCCCAATAAATCAAGCCAAAAACAATTGCACAAGTCAAAATAGTCATCATTAAAACAGTGCCATCAAAATAAAGCGGTCCTATTTGAAAAATCCACGATTTTTCGCTCACATCATTCACCTCTTTTCTACTTGATTTAACCACTCACATTTTACAGTAAAATAAGCAATACCTATTCTAACAATTTTATGCAAAATGATAAGTTGATTTTACACCTGTCAATCAAGTTAAACAAGTAAAATATGTTAAAAAAGTCGCTTTTTATCAGAAAAAAATGGTAAAAAGCCGTTTTTTGTTTTAAATCATCATTCTTCATTGACAGCTAATTTGCTTTTAATTCCTCCCAAACAGCAGGACAGTAGCGGAAAAGGCGGTGCTTTTCTCTGCTATTTCAGCTTTGCTTGGCGCTATTTTAAGATTTTTGTCAAAGCAAAGTAAGCTAGGCTGAAAATACACCTGTTTTTTGCACGGATACCAATTGCTTTGACTAATTTTACATCTATTAAATTTAAAACGTACCTGTCTATGCGAAAGGAAAGTCTTATCAAGAGTACCGACTAAAAAAGGCTCGGACAAAATGTCCTGCCTCATTTTTTTGTTCGTAATATCCGGAAAATGAGCGGTGTCGATTAGGAAATCGATAAGCTTTTGAATATTTGCTTCACAAACACCATCAATTTCCTAATTTTCTACACCACTATTTGCCCGTTTAAAATTAGTTAAATACTTTGAAACGATCGGTATCATTCATAAATTCTTTATCCCCAGCTGCTGACTCTATTGAGCCAAAAACAAGCTGTCCACGTAATTTCCAATTGCTAGGAATATCCCAAACCTTAGCCACTGCATCATCAATCACTGGATTATAATGTTGCAAACTTGCACCTAAGCCCAATTCGCTCAAAGCAGTCCATACATTTATGGAAGCAATCCCTGTTGACTGCTCA
>JAISYB010000114.1 GCA_031270215.1 Streptococcaceae bacterium
AAAATCAGCGGTATCCGAAGAAGGTCCTCTACCACCAACCGTGATATCCGAAGAGCCTGAATGAACCGTACCGCCACAAAAGTCCGCCGCCGGAAAACCTGATGGATTAGTAAGGGCAGTAAAATCACCTCTATCGTCACCGGCCGTGGCAGGAATTCCTCTTGCTGTGGCCCACCGCATCCCCTTAGATGAAGGGGGTTTCGTAAAGACTGAAAGCGGTCCTTGGCCAAAGCTAACTACTATGGTTTCCGTATGTAAGGTGCCATTTATGGTTGTTTCAGCCTTCAAGGTCACCAGACGTTCACCAACAACATCGGACAAGCTGACCGTTCCGGTTGAAGTGGTTATGGAAGGACCGCCTATTACAGGCGTAGCGTTCCAATTTGTTGTCCCATCTATTTCTGAATCTCCCCAGGCCAGTCCATGCATAGCTCCAGGGTCTCTGTTCCAGGCCCGAGCCTTATTTTGGACACTGGTTATGGTCCAAAAGACCGATCCTGGTTTTAACTCCTGTCCATTTTCATAAAACTTAAGTTCAATAGTGGCGGTACTCTGATAACCTTTAGGTAGTTTGTCTTGAGGAAAGATGTAACCAACGTCTGAAGACCCTAATGGAGTAGCAAAATCCGATCCGTTAGTCACTATATGAGGTCCAGTTTGTTGACCAATAGCATTTTTATCTAAACTGACCACAAAATAAAAGATAAATAAAACTATTAAAAATTTAAATAAAATTTTTGACATTTATACTTTTGCTGTTATGAAGCGGAGTTAGGCGTATATTAAACATTTGGCTTTGGTTTGTTTTTGGAGCCTTTAGGGCGGCCTCTTTTCGATTCCTTAAAAGACGACTGGGCTAGGTCATTATCAATGATGCCAAGAAAATGTTTCTGCTTATTTTTTACTTCCTTTGAGCCGTCCTCTTTTTTTCTTGGTTAGCCTTGGCTTGAGAGGAGCTATTCCTAGATGATTTTCTCCTTCAAAAAAACAATTTTCTAGAAATTCCTTCTAAGCCTAGAATTCTTAGAATTTCAGTTATGTCCGGAAAATCAAGGTTAGCTTGAGGATAAAGAACCTGGGCAAATGATTTTCTGTACCATTCGTTAGCTAAATCGAAATGTTCATTTTTATTTAAAATTCTATAGGTTACTAATGAGTTAAGAGTTTCGCCGCAATTTGGTATCGTATTTTCAAGAAGTTCATTAATCCCTGTCTTTTTAAATACTTGATCTATCATCCATATGTCGCCAAAGTGAAGCGAGGCAGACCTTTCTTTGACGGCAACAGTGGCTGTTAGAGGGTTCTCAAAAATACCAAAACCATCTTTTGTAGAAAAAGTGAAATATCCGTCACGATTTCGGTGAAATATACCTTTTTCTTTATCAATAACTTTACCAATATAAATTCTATCATGAACAACTTTACCATCTTTGACATAAGTATTTTTTATGTAGATCCCGTAGGTTCCACAGTCTTTGGTTTGGTATTTGTTAGATCATGCTTGACTAGCCAAATAGTCTTGGCTTAGTATAGGTAACGATTTATTGAACTTGAGAGAATTTGGCCAGCCAGCTTCAATGAAATTCAAGGGTAACATTATCTTGTTGATCAATACTCAGTATGGTTATACTACAAAGCTGGATTGGCTAATCTAGCCTTCCAAATGTCCTGATTATGAAAGCCTTTTCTAGAGCAAAATGGAATTATCCAAAAGGAGGGTCATCATGAAAACAATTGAAAAAGTTATCTACATCCCCGCTGATAGGAAATTGTAATTGCAATTGCAATTACCAGGCGATCCTCCAACTGGTAAAATTACTCTTATTTTGAATTTTATTCCTACTCTTGAACATAAAGACGATAAAAATTTTGAGTCTCATTATTGAATACTTAAAACTAGTAGCCTTTTTGAATGTTATTCGTTTAAATAATTCATTATACTTATCTTTATTATTTTTAGTCTTTCTTACTTATATTTTCTTACATATTTTTACGTAATTTGATAAAAGGGATATAATTGTGATACCCATAATACAATTTGATGCTGACGTGGAAAATGATACAATTGAGATACCAAAAAAATTTAGGGTGACCGTTCCTAAAGGTAAAGTACATGTCATGCTAGTTACCTCCCATATCGTTGATCAAGTTGACAAAACTAAAGCAGGCATACTATCGTTAGATGGATTTACAGAATTAAAGTTACCTACCAATGGTTACAAGTTCAACAGAGAAGAGACTAATGTCCGTAGATAGAACTTTTATCGTGTATTAAGATAACTAATGTTAACAACTTACGACCGGAGGCAAAGTTATGGTTACACAAAAAATAAAAATATTCAACAGTTAATGATTATGAAACATCCTTTAGTTGTTAACCTTGATAGTTTGGTAAAGGGAGATGTGGTTGTTTTTCCATTTCCTTTTTCAGATTTGACTATCACTAAATGATATATCAAAAGAACTACGCATTTGTTTGAGTGTAGAGTAATTTCAAATGAAAATATACCTTGAAACAACTATATTTAACTATTATTTTGATACTTATCGAGATGGTCATGTTGCCACACTTAAGTTGTTTGATGAAATTTGCACAGGCAAACATGAACCTTATACTTCGATTTATGTTATTGATGAATTGGAAAAAACTCCTGATGATGAAAAAAAATATAAAATGCTAAATCTTATTCCAGCTAATGCTATTGCTATTCTTCAACCAAACAATATTGCTATTCAATTAGCAGATTTGTACATTAAAAATAATGTTATTCCTATTAAATTTTTTACTGATGCCCTACATATTGCAATGGCATCTGTTTATGAATTAGAAATGATTTTGAGTTTTAACTTTAAGCATATTGTTAAAAGAAAAACTAGAATCTTTACTGACTTTATTAATCAAAGTTTAGGTTATCGACTTATTGAAATTTCTACACCTATGGAGATTGTTGAGGATGAAAACTCCTAATACTATTGAAGATAATTTAGATAAGATTCGACTTGAGATATATGAAACAATAAAAAATATGTCTCATGATGAAATATTGTCTTATTATCAAAAGAAGACTGATGAAGCAGTTAAAAAGTATGGATTAAAATTAGTTACTTGTTTACCGAAAATGCGCATTCAATCTTAAAATAACTCTAACTATCGGTTAAATCATGTTTTAGTATGGTTATGGTTATGGTTATTTTTGTGAGGAATATGATTACCATCAATTTGCCATGTACTTTTAAAGGTTTTCTATGAAACCTGTCCGCACTGTGAAAAACGGCGTACCGTAACTATGCGTAAATCCAGATTTTGCGCATTTTACGCAGCCGTTTTCAATAAATATGTCAGATTATGGGCGCAATTAACCCCTGCCTCTTTTAAGAGGCTCAAATAAAAACCTACTACTGAATATTATTCGTAGGTTTGACTAATTATATTTGATGAGGTTAATTGTTCCTTTGCCAGAGCGAACTAGCCGTGTAAA
>JAISYB010000123.1 GCA_031270215.1 Streptococcaceae bacterium
CCTTAAATTCGGTAATCAGAAGCGTAACTGCAATACTACTCATCGTTTTACCAATTCCTGACTTGACTAAAACCACCTCATGACGACCAATCACCCCTAAATAGAATACGAAATCACCAATCATTCTTTTTTCTTCATGGCTAAACGCCGCTTCTAAGTAACGCAGCTCCTCTGGCATTGCCGCAATAATTCCTAACTTCACAAATCTTCCTCCAACTTATTTTCACAATTTCAAAATTGCAAAAATCAAAAGCGCAAGCAAAATAATAACAATAACTAGCGCACGATTTAAAAACGTCTTACGTGACTTAACCTTAAATTGCTCACTAAGGCGGTCGCTTTTAGTGCGCTGCTTTTCTGCTTGTTTTCTTTCCTTTTGATAAAAATGATACATTTCCTTTTCACGTTTTGAGAATTCCTCTTCCGCACGCACTGCCCGTATTTTGTCTGCTTGCTGATGCTTTTCTTTTTCAGCTCTCAAAACCTTTCTTGTAACCAAGGGTTTACTCAATCAAATCTCACCTTTCAACCGCAAATTTTCCCAATACAAGATACCGATAATCGTTTTAGCATCTTCGATTTCACCATTTAAAATCTTTGCCTTAGCTTCATCAAAGCTTAACTCAACAAGCTCAAGTACCTCGTCATCATCTTGTGGCATTGGATTTTCCTTTTTAACTAGGTCACGTGCAATAAAGATGCGTAAAAGCTCATCAGCAAAACCTGGTGAAGTATACACCTGTGTGATTAATTCAATCGAGTTGGCATAATAACCCGTTTCTTCTTCTAACTCACGCAGCGCTGCTTCTTTCGGCTCTCTACTTTCTCCTATTTCAAGCTTGCCTGCTGGTATTTCAAGCAAAACCTTCTCCATTGGCTTACGGTATTGCTTGATTAAAACAAGCTTATCCTCTGGGGTAATTGCAACAGTTGCAACGCCGCCCGGATGAAAAACAAGCTCCCGCTTGGCAAAACCTAAGTTGTTAGGCAATCTAACGTCATCATGAACCACCTCAATAATCTTGCCTTTAAATATCTCCTCGCGGTGAATCGTGACTTCTTCAAAGTTTTCTAAATTCATACTCTCTCCCTATTTGTAAAATCTCAATGATTTAAAGAAATTGTACCATAAAGACTTCGCTTCATAAACAAGAAAGCGATAAAAGCGTTTCTTTATTGCTAAAGCTAGCTTTTGTCAGACATAACTCATATAGCTAAAATAAGTCTTACGGCTTATTTTTTGCAAGACTAATTATGTTATAATTCACTTATCGTTAACTACGGAGGGATGAAAATGACTAATAAACGCAAATTAATTTTACGCATTCTCGGGACAATCTTAATTCTGAACATGATAACTGTTTTAGCAAATCTTGGCTCATTTGCTCTGCTATATCCAGCTGTGATTCTAGCTGTCTTATTTATCTGGTTAAGAATAACAACAGTGCTTAAATGGTTTCTCCCCATCACGCTGCTGTTTTATATCTTTTCAGCCGCGCTGCCCACCTCAACCTTATCGCTCATCTTTCTTATTTTAATTAGCTACCTAGCCGGTGAATTCGTGTTTCCTAAGCTACAGGCCAGAGCGCAAAGTAAAAAAGAAGCACGTGGCAAGCCGGATAAAGAAAAACAATATCACGCAGCCGGCTTAAACGACCAAGATATTGAAGCTTTTAGAAGTACAATGGCTGAAGCGAAACAGAATATCATTGACTGGGAGCGCAACATTACTAAAAGTCCAACTCTCAGCCAAATTAATCACGAAACAAATGGCTTAACTGCTGCAAAGGAATTGTTTAAAGAAATTGTTGAAACACCTAAAAGAATAACAGAAGCGGATACATTCCTTTATAAACATTTGCCCAGCGTTGTTAGCTTGACTGATAAATACCTAAAAATCACTGAACACAAGATTAAAGCAGAAAGCACGCTCGAAACATTAGCCAAAAGCGAGGGTGTTATCTGGCAGGTTTCTGAACAAATCGCTTTAGATTACACCAGCTTCATCTCTGAGGTGCTGGAAGATTTAGTCATTGAAACAGAGGTTGCTAAGAGTAGTTTAAAAGAAAAATAATCGCACGCCTTCACTTAAAGACACTGTGTTTTTAGTAGCTTGTTTTGTCAAATCATTTATCTTACAATGAAAGCAGTAGCAAGAAAATATGTAAGGCGAATGGAGAAGATAATGGCGAATGAAATTTTAGAAGACTTAATGCGGGGGTCAATTCCCACCGAAGCAGTCAACCTGCCTCTTGAGCAGCAAGCTGAGATTAAAGCAATGCAAGAAAGCAACCGAGCAGTCAAATCCTATGAAAACTTATCCCCTGAGGATTTAAAGCAAGCGAAACAGCTTGCCAAATCAATTGACGAAACCAACTCACAGGCAGTCATCCAATACGGTGCCAATGCGCAAAACAAGCTCGCCGAGTTTTCAAATGGCATACTAACTCAGGTCAACTCACAGGATATCGGACCTGTTGGGGACGTTTTAAGCGAGTTGATGTTTAAGCTACAAGAAGCCAATCCGGAGGAATTAGTTGCGCAAAATAGCAATGTTTTTAAGAAAATCTTCGGCATAGTCAAGAAATCAATTTTTGAAATCACCCAAAAATATCAAAAAATCGGCGCAAGTATCGATAAGGTTGCAGTCAAGCTCAATTACGAAAAAGAGGAATTGTTAAAAAGTAATACCACTCTGGACGGCTTGTATCAGCAGAATTTGGATTATTTTAATGCCTTAAATGTCTTTATCGCAGCAGCTGAGCTGAAAAAGGAAGAACTCGAAAACGAGTTAATCCCTAATGCGTTAGAAAAAGCCAAGCAATCAAACGACCAAATGGAGCTACAAATCGCAGCTGACTTAAAACAATTTGTCGAACGCCTAGATAAACGTGCTTATGATTTGAAGCTCGCGCGACAAATTACCATTCAGCAAGCGCCGCAAATCCGTTTAATTCAGAGTACTAATCAAGTACTAGCTGAAAAAATCCAAACCTCAATCAACACGGCAATCCCTCTGTGGAAAAATCAAGTCGCTATCGCTCTGACGCTTTTGAAACAAAAAGAAGCCATTACTGCACAACGCCAAGTTTCTGAAACAACCAATGAATTGTTAACGAAAAATAGCGAAATGCTAAAAAGCTCAACGATTGATGTCGCAAGAGAAAGTGAGCGTGGCGTAGTTGATATTGAAACACTGCGCAAAACGCAAAACGATTTGATTGAAACAATTCAAGAAACCCTCCAAATCCAAGAGGAAGGTCGAGAAAACCGTCGCAACGCTGAGCTTGAGCTTGTGCAGATGGAAGAGGAATTAAAACAAAAATTACTCGAAATCAATCAAAGAAACGTAAAAAAATAAAACATATGGATAAAAAAGGTGAGCCTCGGCATTTAATGATGTAGCAATTAGGAAATCGATGTAAATGCTCGCCAGTGTTCAAAAAATTTATCCCTTTCTGTGAGCCACTTGAAACTGCCACCTTAGTAGCTTACGAAAATGTAAGTGGCAACGTTCTAGCGGGTTTTGCTCCTAAGCGTTGACTAGCCGGCACTACTTATCCTCGTAAATCATGAATATTAAAAAAGTCACTTTGAAGTCAAAAAAATAAGCTGACCTGACTAGATTTTTTCTAGTTGGTTGGCTTTTTCAGTATTTTTCAAAAAAACTTTGGGCTATTACGCCGTATTTTGCCCTTCATCACTCCCTTTTTCTTGGTAAGCTTTAATACCATCAGTTTTCTAAATGGGAAACTTGGACTTTCATCAAAGGAATCTTGCTAATTGTCCCCTATGTAAATCACTGAACGCGTAATAAATCACGTTAAAAATTTTAACCCAGCGCTGGCAAGCTCACTTAAGCTTATTATGCTAATATATTTATCTATCGCCAAAACCCCCGAACCTTTGATATTTCATCAGAGATTCAGGGTTCTTTTTGCTACTACTTATTACTATTCATACAAATACAGCTCTTTCAATCTCTCAATTGATTCTTGCGTCATCCCCAAAGCTTCAAGCGCATAGTTCTCCATTGTCCCATAGGTTTCTTCCATCGCTTTAAAAGCACTGTCCAGATAAGCAGCTTTGGTCTGTTGCAAGGAAGCCAGATAATCCAAAACAAAGGAATCCTCCGTATATTGCTTATAGATAGCCATTCGTTTTTCATTTCTTGGACGATTATATTTCCCCGTCAAAAAGTAATCCGCATAGATTGTCTCACGATCAACGCCTAATAATCCTAAAATAATCGCTGCCGCCCAGCCCGTGCGATCCTTCCCGCCTTGACAATGAAACAAATTGGGAACTTCTGCTCGCAGCAATACCTGCATGAAATTCGTATAAGCTTCCTTCGCCTTTGTAGAAAGCACCAGCTCTCGCATCTGGACAACCATTTGCTGCTGCATCTCGACGAGCTTTTCCTGACCTGCTTTCGTTTTTGCTAACTCAACGAGTTTTTCTACCTTTTGCTTGTCCTTGTTAGATTTATCAGAGGGCGTTTCACTGGCTTTTCTAGCTACAAGCGCATGCGGGTCGAATTCGTAGTGATGGCGCTCACCAACTGCAATGTCCGGATTCAAACGGATTTCTGCCGGAGAACGCAAATCAATCACTGAAGATAGCTTCATATTTTTCAAATACGTCCAATCAATACTGTCCAAATGATCAAGTGCATCTGAGCGATAAATCAAGCCCCACTTGGTCATACGCCCCTCAGTAGTCAAATAACCGCCTAAATCTCGACAATTGTAAAGACCAGCAACCGAAATACGCCGTTCAGCGCCTAGATAATTGTCTTCTCCCAAAATAGTTTGATAAAATGTACGTTTCATTTTCCATTCAGTTACCGGAGCTGCTACACCATTTTCAAAAGTACAAAGTATTTCCTCTTCCTTCGTTTCTTCGCTTGGGTCACTCGTGATATAGACGACTAAATCACCCGAGAAATCTTCATTTAAATCAAGAAACAATTCATCTTCTTTTCTATATACTTCTATCGTTTTCATCATAATTATAGTGTACTTTGTTCTGTTTTTAAGTCAACCGCATTTTCATTTTTTTCGGTTTCCTCCATTATGCCTTGCTCCAGAGCTATCTCTTGAAAATCTAATTTTTTCATAAATGGCAGATAGAGGAGAACAACTGCTACAAATTGAATCAGCTGAACGACCAACCCTTGCCAGCCTCCTGCCATAAACCCAGTCAGGAAGGTCGGAAGATTTCTAGGAACGCTCAAGCTAGTGATTGGCAGAAAGCCAATAAGTGTCGCTACATAACCAATGGCGATACATAGCGGTGCAGCTAATGTCAGCGGAATAAATAACACGGGATTCAGTATTTGTGGAATACCAAATTTCATTGGCTCTGTGATACCAAAAACGCTCGGAACAATCGATACTTTTCCAATCGATTTGAATTTTTCACTTCGACAAACAAAAATCAATATCACTGCCAGTGCCAACGCACGTGGTCCTTTGTAGGCGTCCAAGAAAAATGAATTGATTACGTTTTTCGCTGTTTCCCCAGCTGCAACTGCTTCCATATTGGCATATGCCTGTGAAGCGTACAAAACAGTAATGATTGACGCGGTAACATTACTTCCATGAATACCAAACCACCAAAGTAGTTCAGACAAGAACATGATAAACAATGCAGACCAGATTGTACCACCCAAACTCTGTAATGGCACCTGTAGGAGCGTATAAATAAAGTCGTGCACATTTCCGTATGACGTTTTGGAGAATAATAAACTCACAATAATTGCCAGAACAAACAGAATAGCTGCGGGTACAATTGCTTCAAAGGTCTTAGATATAAACGGCGGTACGCTGTCAGGCATTTTAGGTGATAGCTTCTTTTCTGACAGCTTTGCAAAAGCCCAGGTAATAAAAATCGAAACAATCATTCCAACGAAAATCCCTTTCGACCCCAAATATCCTAGCTCGATTGCTTGTACAGGCTTTTCAGCCCCAACATCAAAATTGCTAATCGGTGTCACAATCAAAAAACTTGCGACAGATAAAATCATGGAGGCTGGTACATCGCTCTTAATCTCTTTTGCTAAAACATAAGACATTCCCAACACGATATATAGAGCAATAAAATTACTGGTAATCGTTGTCCCAATCGTACAAGCCTGAGTGATGATCTCTGGAAGATTTGGAATCATCTGCACCACCAGCAGCAAGCTACCGACGATCGTAATCGGCAAGGTCAGCATCATTCCATTTGCAACAGTTTTAATAATCAGATTATTTGAAAATTTCACAATCATTTTATTCAGCTTTGGTCCAAACGAACCCTTTTCTTTTGCCATGTTTACACTCCTTCTTTATTTGTTCTCGATTACCGCTTGGGCAAGCTTAAATACTTTCTCTCCATTCATCATTCCGTAATCCATCATATCAATGACTTCGATAGGAATGCCAGGATATTTTTGCTCGACTTCCTCTTTCTGAAACCCAATCTGAGGTCCCAAAAGGATAATATCTGTTCCATTCACGTAATCCTCTAGTTCGCTTAATCCGTAAGCCGCAATATCCGCTTCAATTGCTTGTTTTCCTGCATACTCCTTCATTTTGTTGACTAACATTCCAGTAGACATACCACCTGCACAAGCTAAAATAATTTTCATGGACGCTCTCCTTCTTTCATCAATGTGACATATTCCTTCAACTCTTTTAATTCCTCACGAACTGCCGTAAATTCAACAGCTAAATCGATTGTTGTGATTGCAGACATCAAATGATCTTCGCCATGAACCATAAATAGAGTTAAATCAATTGGTGTTTGTTCATTCGTTGACGCACTTAGGAGTTTCGCATGGGTATGATGCGCTTCCTTTAGGTTGCTTCTCGCTTCTGTCATCAGACGCTCTGCCTCTACAAAATCGCCTTGCTTTGACGCACGAATGCTCTGCATAGCCAAAGATCGAGCATTGCCGGCATAAACAATAATCTGCATTACTTCGTTTTCCATTCATTTCCTCCTCTCACCTTACACATTCTATACAAGCAATTCCTATGCCAACACGCTAAAGTTACTCACTACTATATGATATCCACAGCTTTACTCGCCATATAAAAGTCTATATTCCTCCGTTTTAATCTTTATTTAAAAACGTTTTAATCTTATAAAAACCGTTTTTTCTGTTATAAAACAAAACGCTTTATCCATTTTTTTGGTAAAAAACAACGAAGTGTGTTATTTGCAACACACTTCAAAAAAGAAAACACACAACTTTGACAAAATAAGATAGAACGCTTACAATCTATCTAGTATGAATGAAGTAGGAGGAAAACATGGGAAGAATCGAAACAATCTATCAATACATCAAAAAACTCCCTGAAGGAACAACGGTGACCGCACAGGAAATCGCCAGTCAGCTACACATAGACAGAGCTAATACCAGCAGCGATCTCAATGCATTGGTCAAGCAGGAGCGCCTAAAAAAAGAAGGGAGTCGTCCGGTTCGCTTCTCATTGCCCGAGCAGCCATTTCACTCCTCGGTTGACCCTTTCAGTCAAAAAAATCCCAGTCTGAAAAATAGTATCGAGCAGGCTAAAGCAGCTGTTTTATATCCTCCTCAACGAATGCACATTTTACTCAGCGGTCAAACAGGTGTAGGGAAGAGTATGTTTGCGGAGGTGATTTATCGTTTCTCTCAAGAACAGCAGCAAATTGCTTCAACAGCTAAACTTGTCACCTTCAATTGTGCAGATTATGCGAGTAATCCACAGCTGATTCTCGGACAGCTTTTTGGCGTGCGCGAAGGCGCTTATACAGGCGCTGTTGTCAGTCGCAGCGGACTGATTGAAGAAGCTGATGGCGGAATTCTATTTCTTGATGAAGTCCACCGTCTTAGTCCAGAATCACAGGAAATGCTTTTCACCTTCATTGATAAAAAAGTGTTTCATGCCTTAGGGGAAACATCATTTGACCGAACATCCGATGTACAGCTGATTTGTGCAACAACAGAGGACATTGACTCCTCTCTTTTACAGACCTTTACGCGTCGAATCCCGATGAAAATTCATTTACCTTCTTTGGAGGAACGGAGGTTGAATGAACGCCTCAATCTCATTACAGATTTTTTTAGTGATGAAGCCCATAACTTAAACCGTAACATCAAGGTTTCAATGAACTCTCTTCGGGGACTTCTCAGCTATCCCTGCCCGAGTAATATCGGACAATTGAAAACGGATGTCCAACTATTGTGTGCGCAAAGTTATGCCCGTTCCCTTTCCAGTAAGCAGGAAGCCTTGACGATTACCAGTTATGATTTGCCTGACACAATCAAAGAAGGGCTTTATTCCTCTGAGAAAAGAAGTGATTTGTGGAAGCTGACTGCCGCTTACTCGACCCGTTTCGTTGACTTTCAAAAAGACCAAAAAAACCGTCTACCATTCTCTGAAAACGAGCCACATGATATTTATCAATTGATCGACCATAAAATCACTGATATGGAAAAAATCGGTTTGAACGCCAAAGCGACTAAAGAAGTGGTCGATATGACGATTCAGGATTTCTTCCATTCACTGAGTACACATACAACCGACAACAATGACAGCATCGTCAATCTGGTTGGTCATGAGATTTTCAGTACAGCAAAACGCTTTTTGACAGCTGCAGCTACTTATCCTGACAGTTACTCGGATAGTGTTGTTTCAGGATTAGCCATTCATCTACACAATCTATTGGCGCGAATCAAAAGTGGACAACGGATTGTCAATCCAAAGCTAGATGAAATCAAGCAGCAACAAGAAATATATTATAATATCGCAGACAAGAATAAAGAAATCATCGAGAACGATTTAGCTGTTAAGCTCCCCGATGGCGAAGTAGGATTTCTAACATTATTTTTAATTCCACAAATCATCAATGAGGAAACCGCTAAAGTCAAGATACTCGTTGTTGCCCACGGAGAAGCGACCGCCTCCAGTATGAGTGATCTCGTCAATGACTTGTTAGGAAATCAAGCAGTAATTGCTTTCAACATGCCGTTAACCTGCAAACCGAAAAACATGCTAGTTGAAATCGAAGCCTATCTGAATCAAATCCCAAATACGGATATTCTTATCTTATCCGACATGGGGTCATTAACAAATTTTGCAGATGAACTTCAGAAGAATACAGAGAAACACGTACGATGTGTCGATTTAGTGAGTACCCTACATGTACTTGAAGCCAGCCGAAAAGCTCATCTCGGCTATACACTGAATGAAATCGTTACTGATATTAGAAAGATTACCCATATGAAAGAAACAGCTAAAGCAGGTGAAACAACAGTCACTCCGAAAAAGGGCTTTATTCTAACTGCCTGTACAACCGGAAGTGGCTCTGCCCGACTATTAAAGGAGCTGCTAAACAAGCAATTGAACCGATACGATGACTATGTAGAGATTCTCTCACTCCAGATAACGAATGAAGCGATGCTTGAAAAGGAACTATTGACCGTCAAGCAACAAGGAGAAATTCTTTGTTATGTGAGCACCTTCAAAATCACAACCCTCCGCTGTCCCTACTTCAATGTATCTCAAGCTTTTAGCAATGATGCCCTTGAACGAATGCAGCAGCTGATTGATTTTGACTTCACCTCAAATCTGGCGATTCAAAATGTTGCGCCCATGATTCAAAACCTAGACGGGACGATTCTTTTGGAAAATATCAAAAACTGGATTATTGCTGTAGAGCAACAATTGGGATTAGAAATTTCATCTGAAATCAAAATCGGCTTGATGTGCCACCTTGCCAGCGTGATTGATAGCTTGAAACAGAGCAGCCAGCCCTCTTTTGAGCAACAGGTCACTCCTGTATCAGACAACGAACAACGTCTATACAATGAGCTGCGTTCACTTGAGCTGATTTACAGCGTTACTTTTTCACAAGAAAACTTCGACCATGTATTAGCTTATGTATTTAAGCAAAAATTCAATCTATAATGTTTTATTAAAAGGACTCCGTATCGTTAAAATACAGAGCCCTTTTTGCTTATTTATTAAAATCCGAAAATTACTGGTCAATTTTTCCTATTTTGCATAGTCAATCGCGCGTGTTTCCCTAACGACTGTTACTTTAATATGTCCGGGATAATCAAGCTCGTTTTCAATTCTCGTCTTAATGTCATGCACCAAATGTATCGCTTCTGTGTCATTAATCACCTCAGGCTTAACCATTACGCGGACTTCTCGACCCGCTTGAATGGCAAAGCTTGACTCAACACCCTTAAAGCTATTTGAAATATTTTCCAAATTCTTTAGACGTGTAATGTAGTTTTCAAGTGACTCGCTTCTCGCACCTGGGCGAGCTGCTGAGAGCGCGTCTGCTGCTGCGACCAAAACGGCAATGACTGATGTTGCTTCTGTGTCACCATGATGGGAGGCGATGGTATTGATTACAACCGGATTTTCCTTATACTTTTGTGCCAACTCTGCACCAATTTCAACGTGAGAGCCTTCAATTTCGTGATCAAGCGCCTTGCCAATATCATGTAAAAAGCCTGCGCGTTTAGCTAATGACACATTTTCTCCTAGCTCTCCTGCCAAGACACCAGCCAGTTTAGCAACCTCAATTGAGTGGCTAAGCACATTTTGACCATAAGAGGTCCTAAAATGCAATCGTCCCATTATTTTGATTAAATCAGGGTGAAGCGTTGCCGCACCAACCTCAAACGCTGCTGCTTCGCCGTATTCACGAACCCTCTGATCCATTTCCTTACGTGACTTTTCAACCATTTCTTCAATTCTTGCTGGGTGAATCCGTCCGTCTTGGATTAGCGCTTCAAGTGCCATTCGAGCAATCTCACGCCGGATTGGGTCAAAGCCTGAGAGGACGACCGCCTCAGGTGTATCATCGATAATAATATCGATACCTGTGAGTGTTTCAAGCGCACGGATATTTCGACCCTCACGCCCGATAATTCTGCCCTTCATCTCGTCATTTGGCAGAGTTACAACAGATACAGTCTGTTCAGCAACTTCATTACCTGAAACACGCTGCATTGCAAGCGAGAGAATATTTTTCGCCTTACGATCCGCTTCCTCCTTAGCTTGCAGCTCTGCTTCTTTAATCAGCATTGCTGTTTCATGCGTTAAGTGCTCCTTGGTTTCAGTTAAGACCACCTCTCGTGCTTGCTCATACGTAAACTGCGCAATTCTTTCAAGCTCGAGCTGCTGTGTTTTGATTAATTCTTCAACTTCCTGCTTACTGTCATCAACTTGTTTTGATTTTTGAGCTAACTGTTCTTCTCTATCGTTTAAAGCAATCTCTCTTTTGTCACTTTGAATAATCTTCTTATCCAAAGATTCTTCCCGTTGCAATAAACGATTTTCTTGCTGTTTCAATGAATTTTTTTGGTCTTTAAATTCATTTTCAATTTCAGAACGATATTTTTGACTTTCTTCCTTTGCTTCTAGTAACGATTCTTTTTTTAATGTTTCAGCTTCCTTTTGTACTAATTTTGATTCAGCTCTGATTTCATCTGATTCAGCTTTGGCAGCTGCCACAATGTTTCTAGCGTCTTCTTCAGCGATTTTCTTAATATCTTCTTGTTCTTCAGCTTGTTTGTTAGCAAGAACTGTTTTAATTAAAAAACCAATAACTAAGCCAATGACAGCGAAAATAATAGTAATTACTGTTGACATATTTTCACCTTCATCTTTTATTTTTGCATGTGAGTTAAAAACTCCCACACCCTTTAATTTTAGCCTTTCATTATTCTTTAGTCAAACGTTTCCTTCACTTTTTAATATGTAATTTAGCGAATGCTTTCTGCGCATGAATGTTGCACCGATATATCCAGTACCCCAACATCTATACGCTTAACGCTTTCTGAATAAATATTTCGTGTTCTGCACTCACTGCGTAAAAAACGTCACGGCAAGCAAAAAAAGGACTGAAATTAATCAGCCTTTTAAATTGATTTCACGTTCAGATATAAGCTGCTTTAACTCGTTCAAGTCGTCTAGTTCGGCATATTTATTAATAAAAGTTTTAGCTGCACTTCTTGCTGATTGTTTGCGTGTTTTTTCTCTATTGCGCTCTCGATATGCTTGCGTTGCCCTTTTTTGAGCTTCACTCGTTTTCTTCTCACTCATACTACCACCCCAAAATTAATTTAAATATTGATAATTAAAAAAAGCGCAAAATATTTTGTGGAGATGAAAAAAATAGGCTGACCCAAAAGTCGCACCTAGTTTAATGTTCGTGATTCACGGGAGACAAACAGTGCCGACTAGTCAGCATCTAAGGTAAAGCGGCTAAGGCACGTTGCCACTAGCTTTTCCGTAAGCCACTAAAGCGGCAACTTCACTTGCCTGGAAAGCGATAATTTTCCGAACATTGATGAATATTTGTCATCAATTTCCTAATTGCTACATCGTTAAACGATGAATCCCACCTTCTTTTAGATTAGCTGATTTAAAACTTTATTTTCATTGACAATCGCTTCAAAAGTCTGATTAATTTCATCAAATAATGCCTTTTGATCGGGCGTGAGCAAATAAATCATCGATGAGCTAAATAAAAGTCGCTTACTCGGCAAAGTTCCAATGATAGCTTGAAATTCTTTTTGCAAACCATCTAGGTGCTCGGTCGTCACTTCAAGTGGTGCTTCACGCAAAAACTTCTCAAAGCGTTCGTGCTTACCACCGATATACTTAAATGTATCCTCGTGATACTCCCATAGCTCGACTAACTTATTTGCTTTGACAACTGTCTTCTCAAAGCTATAAATATTAACTTCCTTGTAATTGACACCCTTCACCAACTCTTTACGTTGATTTTTTGGCGATAATGCATTCTTCAAGAGCTTAGCCGCTTCAGCTTTAGCAGCCAATTTCTTTTTCAAATTTAGATTATTTGAACGATGAATTGCTTGCGAATCCTCCGCTTCAGTGCCTAATTCATCTATTGACTCACTCAGCTTTTCCTGTTCTAGCGCCTGCTCTGCTGCTTTATATGACAAAAAAGGGCTATCAACAATAAAAGTTTCCCCTAATTCCTTAGCACTTTTATCATCAATAATATCAAACGCCCCAGAAATAATGTTTTTCTTTTCCAGCAAAATATCATCATAAAGCGTATTTATCTGTGTTTTTCCATCAATTAGTGCATTTGAACGCTTTTGATATGACCAATAAATCCGTTCGACCTCATGGCTCCAGACCAAAACGGTGAAGCCTGTGTCAGTTTTCTTATCCAAAAAAAACAAGCTCTTGCCATTAGACGAAAAAGAAAAGGCTAAATATTTTAAATGCAGAATAATCTCTAAGCCTTTCTTCTCGGCAACTACCTGATACAAGACTTTTTGTGGAAAATTTTTCTCGAAATCTTCCATAATTCCTTCGTAATCCGGTTGCTGCTCCCATGGCAAAGAAATATCCTGCTTGTATTCTCTAACCTTGCGCTTTTTCAATTGATTTAATAAATATTCTTTGTAGTATTCTCGATTAAAGGGTGTCTTGAAATATCCTTCAAAACACTCTTGAAGCTGCTTTAAAAATTGTTCTTTAATATCTGGTTGAACAAATTTAAAAACAATATCGCTCATATCTCACCTATTCTTCTGCTAATAAACGGTCAATTTCTTCCTGTGGATTCGTTTCAAAGAACTGACCAAAGATACTTTTTACACCCTGATCAAATTGTTTCATTTTAGTATATAAATCTTCTACTTCTGTGCGCAAAATTTCCCGCTTTGTTGAAATTGTAGCTAGCGTATCTGTTACTTCTCTTCTAGCTTCAGCAATCAGCTCATTACTTTTCTCCTCAGCAAGCATTAAAATCTCATCTCTACGCTCTGTCGCCTCGATAAGCAACCGACTTGCTTCTTCCTGCGCTTCAGCATTAATCCGCTCAGCCTCAGCTTCGGCTGAACGCTTCGTTTCATCTGCAATCTGTAAGGCTTCTAAGCGAAGCTCCGTGATGTCCTGCTCATTGTATTTCGGCTGTTTTGCCCTTAATTCCGAATTTTCACTAGATAAACGTTGATTGTCATTTTCAAGTCTTGCATTTGAAATCTTCACATTTGCTAATTCTTCAATAGAATCTGATTTAGCCAAATATTTTTCGTTTAACGCTTCATATTTTTTACTTGTCGCTCTCAGATCTTCGTGAAGTGCAGCAATTTGCTGCTCCTTAGCTTTGATTTCCTCGTAAACATTGTCTAATTGATTTAACTGCTCTCTTTTGGCTTGCAACTCTTCTGTTACTTTAGCTAATCGAGCTTTTAAACCGTTGTTTTCATCAGTCAGTGTTTGTAGCTCAATCTCTAGTCCCGCTAATTCCGACTTACTAATCTTTTTTCCCGCACTTCTCATCATATCTGAAACCTCCTATTAAAATCGTATCTGTACTATTTGTTAATCAGTTTTTAGATTTGACTTTCTCGATTACTTCCGGCTTATCTGAAAACACTCTATAAGTCTGGACACCTTTAAATTTATAGTTTGCCCAAACAATGACGTTTGAAGGTAAAATAGTCGGTCGATAACTGTAAATCAAGATGGTATCTCCAACCTTCCGATTGTTAAAATCAGAAATAAAGCTACCTTCCTTATTCTTTTTAGTATAGACAAGGTCAACCCCTGTCAGCTTAGATCTTAAAATCATACCTGCATTATCTTTTCTGGTGATTTCATAGCGTGCTTCAAAAATCATTGCTGATGAGTCCTTAATGACTGGATCTTTGACAACTACAATAATCAATGTAGTTAATAGAATAATCGGACCACCAAACATATAACCAAAAAAGAATTTCCGATGATACCAATTTTGAAACATCGATTGGTTAACTAAGCAGAGCTTAACAGCCAGTACCGCTGCAAAAATAATCCAGCCTACAAGGATTAGCACAATCATATTAATTAAAATATTCATTTTTCTCCCCTACTCATCATACAATCAACTTAATTAGTGCCTCTGCTAATTATATAACGGAATTATCCTTTTCACAATTGTTACGTCTAATTTTCCCGAACATTTTAATCTTTTCTCAGTCTTTATTTTATCATACCAGTTCTTTTTGAAAAGTATTTGCTAAACTGGAAAATAGACTAAATATATGATTGTGAGGTTTTATTTTGAAATTAGCATTAAACGAACGAAAAAACGGACAAGCCGCAGCACTTGGCTTGCAACATCTTTTGGCAATGTATTCTGGTAGTATCCTCGTTCCTATCTTAATTGCCAATGCGCTACACTACACGCCACAACAGCTAACTTATCTTATCTCAACTGATATTTTTATGTGTGGTATTGCAACATTTTTACAGCTGCAATTAAACAGATATTTTGGAATTGGACTACCAGTTGTTTTAGGTGTTGCTTTCCAATCTGTCGCACCTCTTTCACTAATCGGAGCTAAGCATGGCTCCGGTGCAATCTTCGGCTCAATTATTGTATCTGGTCTTTTTGTCGTCTTAATATCCGGCTTCTTCTCAAAAATTAGGCGCTTCTTCCCGCCGCTTGTCACAGGCTCAGTCATCACCGTTATCGGATTGACCCTAATACCTGTTGCAATGGGAAATATCGGCAATAATCAAACGCCCGCAGATTTAAAAAGCCTCGGCTTAGCCGCACTAACTATCCTAATTATTCTTCTTATTCAATTTTTAACGACAGGCTTTTTACGTTCTATCTCGGTATTAATTGGTTTAACTATCGGTACACTAGTAGCCGCATGTTTTGGTATGGTTGACACCTCTGTCATCTCACAAGCCCCAACCTTTCACTTACCGACACCATTTTTCTTTGGCGCACCAAAATTTGAATTGACATCAATTATCATGATGATTATTATTGCTATGGTTTCCATGGTCGAATCAACTGGTGTCTATCTTGCATTAGCGGACATTACCGTTCAAAATCTATCACAAAAACAGCTCCGTAATGGCTACAGAGCAGAGGGATTAGCGGTTCTACTCGGTGGCATTTTCAATACATTCCCATACACAGGCTTCTCACAAAACGTTGGTTTAGTCCAGCTTTCTGGCATTAGATCACGTAGACCAATCTTTTTCACCGCCTTATTCTTGGTTATTTTAGGCTTGATTCCAAAATTTGGAGCAACAGCACAGCTCATTCCCTCCCCTGTTTTAGGTGGCGGTATGCTCGTCTTATTTGGTATCGTTGCAATTCAAGGCGTTCGTATGCTGAGTCAAGTTGATTTTGAAAATGAACATAACTTACTCATTGCCGGCTTTTCAATCGCTATTGGTTTAGGCTTCAACAGTGCTTCAGGCTTATTCGACAATCTACCAACCAACCTGCAAATGTTTATTTCAAACGGAATTGTGATGACCTCTATCACCGCAATCTTGCTAAATAGTATTTTTAATCGTTCTAAAAAACACACTTGAGCTTAATCAAAGGGTATAATTACAAAAGAGGAGGCGAAAAAAATGCAGTATAATACTAAAAATTACGACTATTTAATCGTCGGTGCAGGACCCTTTGGTGCAATTTTTGCTCACGAAGCTGCTAAGCGTGGCAAGCGCACTCTTGTTATTGAAAAACGTCAGCATATCGGCGGCAATATGTACACACATAAAACAAATGGAATTAATGTTCACGATTACGGCGCACACATCTTCCATACGGATAATAAAGAAGTCTGGGATTACGTCAATCAATTTAGTGAATTCAATGGTTATATCAACCAAGTGATTGCCAATTATCATGGTGAGCTTTACAATTTACCATTCAACATGAATACCTTCTATCAGATGTGGGGCGTTAAAACGCCTGATGAAGCAAAAGCAAAAATTATAGAGCAGCGGCTTGCCGCAGGGATTTCTGCTACTCCTAAAAACTTGGAAGAGCAGGCAATCAGCTTGATTGGGACGGATATTTACGAGAAATTAATCAAAGGCTATACCGAAAAGCAATGGGGCAGACCTGCACGTGAACTACCAAGCTTCATCATTCGCAGGCTTCCTACACGCTTTACCTTCGATAATAATTACTTCAATCATCGCTACCAAGGTGTCCCAATTGACGGTTATACAGCGATTTTCGATAAAATGCTCGACAATGATTTGATTGATGTTGCAGTCAAAACAGACTTTTTAGCGGATAAAGCGACTTTCTTGAAAGAATTTCCCCGCATTGTCTACACCGGAATGATTGACGCTTTCTTCGATTATCAGCTTGGAGAGCTGGAATATCGCTCGGTTAGATTTGAAAATGAGTTGATCGCTAGTGATAATGCACAAGGAAATGCGGTCATCAACTACACCGACAGTACCACACCTTACACACGAGTGATGGAGTGGCGGCAATTTGACGGCAAGGCAGACGAAGGAAAAACAATTCTTAC
>JAISYB010000176.1 GCA_031270215.1 Streptococcaceae bacterium
GTCCTGTCCTGTCCTGTCCTGTCCTGTCCTGTCCTGTCCTGTCCTGTCCTGTCCTGTCAGTGTAGTCATCTTAACACCCCTTTGTCAAGTAAAATCCCTTTTTGAAACCGTTTTTAAACTAACTACATTTTAACACGAAAGTTAGAAAAAAAGAAAGCGTAAACTTAACAAATATTTATAAGATAGCGCAAAATATTTTGTGGAGATGAACAAAAAAACGCATGAAATCAATGTTTCCACAAATGAATTTCATACGATTTTTCTTTTTTCAAGACTTTTGGGTCAGCCTCTTAGCTGAGCTATTAAAAGAAATTAATCGGCTCGGGAGCGCATTGTCAAGCCGTTGAAGCCGGATTATCTGAAATGTACCAAATTATTGTCAAACTTCGTTTGAGTGCTGTCGCACTTGTTCGCTTCGCTCGCACAATAATTGGTTACAAAAACACACGCTTCACTGGAAAGCTAAACCTTTCCGATTTCGCTTAGTGTTTTAGCTGAGCTAATGTTTCTAACGCACGGTTAGCAAGCTTTTCATAGCGTTCTTTTTTATCACGAATTCGCTCACTAAGTGGCTCGATAATTCCAAAGTTGACATTCATTGGCTGGAAATGCTTTGCCGAAGCTTGTGTGATATAATGCGGCAATGCACCAATGGCTGTGGTCTTAGGAAAGACGATTGGTTCGACATTATTTAATAACCGTGCTGCATTAATGCCTGCCACTAGACCACTTGCAGCACTTTCGACATATCCTTCAACACCGGTCATCTGTCCTGCAAAAAACAAATCTCGGCGTGCTTTTGCTTGAAAAGTCGCCTCTAAAAGCTCAGGTGAATTGATAAAACTATTTCGGTGCATAACACCATATCTGACAAATTCGGCATTTTCCAATCCCGGTATCATTCGAAAAACACGCTTTTGTTCTCCCCATTTGAGATGTGTTTGAAAGCCAACGATATTAAAAAGCGAGCCTGCGGCATTATCTCTACGTAATTGAACAACTGCGTAGGGGCGTTGATTTGTCTTTGGATCTTCTAAACCAACTGGCTTCATTGGGCCAAAAAGCATTGTCTTGATGCCACGCTTAGCCATTACTTCGATTGGCATGCAGCCCTCAAAGTATTTTTCCTGTTCAAAGCTCTTGATTTCGGCGACCTCAGCTGTAACTAATTCGTGATGGAAGGCTTCAAACTCCTCCTTTGTCATTGGTGCGTTAAGATAGGCGGCTTCTCCTTTATCATAGCGTGATTTCAGATATACCTTATCTCTATCAATCGATTCAACATCAACGATTGGCGCTGCGGCATCATAGAAATAAAAACCATCCTGCCCATTGAAATTTTTTATTTGCTCAGCCAAAGAATCGCTTGTCAATGGTCCGGAGGCAACAATCGTCACCCCACTTGGCAACTTCGTTACTTCTTGATTAACGACTGTAATATTTGGATGATTTTTGATTTTTTCTGTTACACGGCGTGCAAATCCCTCTCGATCGACTGCCAAAGCACCACCTGCTGGAACTGCTGTTTCGTCTGCTGTTTGGATAATCAGTGAATTTAACCGGCGCATCTCTTCCTTTAACAAACCAACGGCATTAGTTAAACTATTGCCACGCAGGGAATTAGAGCAGACTAATTCAGCAAAATCTGTTGTTTTGTGCTGCGGCGTTGCTTTAACACCACGCATTTCATAGAGTGTGACCTTAATCCCTCGTTCTGCTATCTGCCATGCGGCTTCACTACCGGCAAGACCTGCCCCGATGATATTAATTTTATTTTCCATTTTATCCAGCTACCTCCTAAGGTTAACAAATAAAACAAGGGCTGTGACATAAGCCTCAACCCTATTGATGTGTTCATGATTCATCTGAAATATCTAGCTTCGTTTTGCAACTGCCAGATTATTTTTGAATTGGTTCCTCATAGTCCTTATTTGGACAAATGACTTGCTTGCCACCACCTCGAGCTTTCTTCTCTACTAGGTAATGGTCGCATTTTGGACAATTTCTTCCGACTGGCTTATCCCATGATGTCCATTCACATTCTGGATATCTTGAGCAGCCATAAAAGATACGATTTTTCTTTGACTTGCGCTCAATGACTTGTCCCTCATGACAAAGCGGACAAATTACGCCAATCTCTTTAACGATCGGTTTTGTATTGCGACATTCTGGAAAGTTTGAACACGCATAAAACTTGCCGTACTTACCAAGCTTAATAACCATTGGATTGCCACAAAGCTCACAATCAAAGCCTGCTGGCTCGTCCTTGATTTGTACCTTTTCGATATGTTCCTCAGCGTAGGCAAGCTCCTTAGCAAAGGGTTGATAGAAGGTATCTACAACTTCTAGCCAGCGCTTCTTGCCCTCTTCGACCTCATCAAGATTATTCTCCATACTTGCTGTGAAGTCGGCATTAACAATGCCTGGGAAAAATTCAACGACCAAATTATTGACAATCTCGCCAAGCTCGGTTGGTTCAAAGCGTTTGCTAACTAATCTAACATAATAACGTCGTTGAATGGTTTCAAGCGTTGGTGCATAGGTTGACGGTCTACCAACACCGATTTCTTCTAAAGTCTTAATCAGAGTTGCTTCTGAATATCGTGCAGGCGGCTGAGTGAAATGCTGTGCCGGCTCTAAGCTATCACTTTGAACCATTTCGCCTGCTGTCATCTCTGGTAGCATTTTATCCTTATCTGCATCATTATAAACCGCCTGATAGCCTTGGAATTTGACCTTTGAACCATTGGCAACAAATAAAACTTCATTTTGTTCAAGCTTGACTTTCATCGTGTCCATGACTGCTGGTGTCATTTGGCTTGCTACAAAACGATTCCAAATTAAAGTATAAAGCTTAAGCTGGCTATTGTCTAAAAACTGGGCAATACTCTCCGGTGTTCGATTAACGCTTGACGGTCTAACCGCCTCGTGAGCATCTTGCGCGTTACTATTGTTTTTAACCGCAACCTTACTACCATGTTTTGCATATTCTTTTCCGAACTTATTTTCAATAAACTCACTAGTTTCTGCTTTTGCTGTATCACTAATCCGAACGGAGTCTGTACGCATATAGGTAATCAGTCCGACTGTTCCCTCTTTACCTAAATTAATCCCCTCGTAAAGCTGCTGGGCAACCATCATTGTTTTTCTAGTTCTAAAATTAAGCTTATTAGCTGCGTCTTGTTGCAGATTACTAGTCGTATATGGTTGTGGTGCATTCTTCTTTCGTTCCTTCTTAGTAACATCTGTGACAAGAAATTCTTTTGATTTTAAACGTGCCATGACAGCCTTGACGTCTTCTTGATGCGTTAGCTTAGTCTTTTTACCACCAACACCATAGAAGTTTGCTTTAAATTTTTTTGCGCCCTTCTTAAAATTTCCATCAATCGTCCAATATTCTTCCGGCTCAAAAGCTTGAATTTCCTTTTCTCTATCAATGATGAGCTTAGTGGCTAAAGATTGAACACGACCGGCAGACAAACCTTTTTTAATCTTCCGCCAAAGAATTGGTGAAATCGAATAGCCAACCAAACGATCTAAAAGTCTACGCGCTTGCTGAGCATTAACCAAGTCCAAATCAATCTCTCTTGGCTGCTTAAATGCCGCCTTAACGGCAGGTTTAGTAATCTCATTGAAAACAACACGCTTAGCTGACTTATCGTCTAAATTTAAGATATGTGCCAAATGCCAAGCAATAGCTTCCCCCTCACGATCCGGGTCACTTGCGAGATAAACATTTGTTGCTTTTTTTGCCTCTTTTTTCAAATCCTTGATTAACGGACCTTTACCACGGATATTGATATAATCTGGCTCATAGTTATTTTCGACATCTATTCCCATTCTAGATTTTGGTAAATCCCGAATATGACCGACACTCGCCATAACTTTGTAGTTTCTACCCAAGTATTTCTCAATTGTTTTTGCTTTTGCAGGCGATTCAACAATCACCAAATTCTTTTTTACTGCCATTTAAGCCCTCGATGTTTTCATTCATTTTATGTTTTACGGTTGTAATAGTAGAAATATTTAAATCGCCTATAATCTTATGAAAAAGCTTAGTGCTTGTCAAGAAAAAAGTGAAATTTGGTCAATATTTAAGTAAAATACCTTAAATATTTACTCGAAATCATAAAATTCGTCCATTATATCAGCTGAATTTTCGATACATTTTGCACCTTGTTGAATCAAACGATGACAGCCGCTTGAATGACCACTTAAAATATCTCCCGGAACTGCAAAAACTTCCCGACCATGCTCTAGCGCACATTTGCAAGTAATTAGCGAGCCACTCCTAATCTTTGCCTCAATCACTACTACACCACGAGATAATCCAGCAATAATCCGATTGCGTTCCGGAAAATGATGGCGTAATGGTGCCGTGCCATTAAGATATTCCGATAAAACCAAATGATGTTGAGCTAAATAAGCTTGCAGCTTTTGATTTTCCTTAGGGTAGTAAATATCCAGACCGCAGCCAATCACGGCAATGGTTGAAAGCTTGTTTCTAAGTGCAGCTAAATGCGCTGCCG
>JAISYB010000191.1 GCA_031270215.1 Streptococcaceae bacterium
CTGCTTTTGCGAATACGGTGAAAGCTGTAGTCATTGTCATTCCCATCTCAGAACATACGGTCTCAAAATTGCGTTTCAGGGATTCATCCATAAGAATATTTATTGTTACTTGTGTCATAATAATTCCTTTAAAACAAAATGAATGATCAAATTATATCACAACTAAAGTAGCACATCAAGAGCATTCTCTGTATAGTTATACTCGATTGCTGTATTGGACCAATACAAGAGTGAAAATACCTATACTTCAGTCAATTAAAATGACAAAAAAGAAAATTATTTATTTATGATTTCATTTATCAAATTCAAAATTTCAACCAATTCTGGTTTGAACTTTTCAAGAGAACCAGTATCAGTATTTAACTTTTTGAATTTATCAAGTTTCGACTTGAACATATTCACCTGAGCTTGAAAACGTAATATTTTCTTGTCAATGATCTCGTTATGTGTCTCTTTCTCTAAAGAGTTTTGTTCCTCAACATTGTCTTGCTTATCAGTGTGAGTCACTTCAACAGGATCATTCTCACTTTTATTTTCACCTTTCTTGCTTTTTTGTCAAGTCATTTTTTGAATTCATCAAATTTTTTCATCCTTGCTTCATGGTTAGCGATTTTAGCAAGTTGAAGCAATCTTGAATGAGTCCTATAGTTTGAACTCAAAGCCTCATCATTGATGTCTTGTTCAAGATTACTGATTTTCATCAATTCAGAGACATAGCTCTTGGACAAATTCACCTTGGCAACCAAGGCGTTCTGCTCAATAGATTTCAAACCAAAATCTGATCTAGCGATGGTATAACAGCTGAGATTCCTACCATTATTCCATTTACAGCCACAATGTTTTACGGTATTTTTCACGGCACAGATTTTCGAGAAAAATAAAATACCTTAAAATAACAACTAGTTATATTCATGATTAGTACTTGTCCACGGCTGCCAAGATTGCCCGTATAGCATATAACCTTTTGCCTTTGCTCGTCATTCACACCATTTTTAAAGGTATAGTTTTTTTATACCCGGTCAGAGTACTGTCCTTGTCGAAAGTAAACTCGTTGCGAACAGTTTCGGCGTAATACTGGTCGTGTTGCTACTTTTGCCGCCACAAGCGGCGAGGGGGAGCTCCAGCACCAGTGACAGCGCAAGGATGTGGATTCTCTTTTTCATAATCGTTATTCTTGCCAGCAATAAGCGGCAGACGGCGCTGGTTGCTCTAAATACTGTCCAATAAACCGGCTTACGACAAAAGGTCTGACTTATACTTAGCAAAAAGAGCTGTAGTGAGTGAGCCAAAATAACTAGCCGACGAATTGTCATCTATCTTAAGCCTTGATTTTCTAGCAATATTTCTGAGTGTACTAAGAATATTTGCCTCAAGAAGTTCGTGACTTGATGAGTTCAGGGAAAGAGAAAAAAATAAGACTGGATGTTTTAGATAAGTGTAATCTGACTTTCAAATCCAAAGGTCTTCAAAACGGGCTCGACCGTTGGTAAATAACTCTTGAATAGTTTGCAATAAAAGGGTTTTACCGAAACGGCTGGGCCGGGTCAGAAAGATGTCTCTGTACTCTGACTCGATCAAATCATAAATGTATCTGGTTTTATCAGCATAGATATACTGGCCATCAATTATTTATGGAAAAGAGAGGCCGGCAAGGGGTCATTTTTTTAAGGTCATAATCATATCCAATCAATATTTAAATCCGATGGTTGGCGAATTATTTACGTAATAATAGTCCAATAAGATTAATTAACATAAAAACTAATAATTGAGTGATGTTACAAATTTTGTCTTAATTAACCATCTAGCTGAAAAAACTTGTAATTTCGCCTGATTAATAAGGATCGTCAATAGCTGAAAGCTATTTAAACAGCAACATTAGGCCCATGCTCCTTAGGTCCGAAAGCCACCTTAACTATTGAGCCGCTGCCATAGATAGCCAAACCAAGGTCAATATAATTACTTGCATAATTATTTAATAACCTGTGATAGTCTTTTTCAGTAATAGATCTAAGGGCCTCATCAGCAGCCTTGTAAAGGAGGGCGTCAATTGTTTTGTCAGATTTGTTTGATATTACGTCAGCTTTCTCTAAGATTACTTCAATTTCGGCCTCAGTCAGTTTTGCTCTGGCAAGTTTGGCCAAAGTATTGTTTAGTTGGTCTGCTGGTAGAAAGTTCATGTACGCTTCAGCTAGTACACGGTTTTTTTCAGTAATATCTTTAGTTACTGTGCTAGAGCTTAATTTAAAGTAATCAATAGGAGATATTTTTTTTCTGGCCTCAAATGCCAGAACCCGATTAAATTCTTCTTTAGGAAACGAGTTAATAAAAAATGAGGTTAATATCAGATTTTCTTCGTTTTTAGGATGATTAGCCAGCTTTGGGCAGTTCTTAATTTCGATAATAATAAATAACTTTTCCGGCATCTCTATGCACAGATCCAGACGGACCTGAGAGTCGGTTAGTTCAGAAATAATTTTGAAGCCCATAGCTTCAAGTATTATTTTTATAATCTCCTGGAAGGAGCTCTCTTTAAGCCTTTGGGCATAGCTTATGGTGGCCAGAAAATTACTAAAAATAGAACTGACAGTCTCCGCATCACGATCCAAGAGAGCCTTACGGAGCTCATTGGCCTTTTGATCTAGCGCTTCATCGGAATCCAAATCAAAAATGACCTTAAAACAATCCTTGAAATAAGAAGAGTAGACTTCAAAATTTGGGAACTTAAAACCATAGGAGTTAACCAATTCTGTATAATTACACCACGGCGATGTCAATGGGTAATTGGTAACTTTATCTATAGTAAGATATCCGCTATTGAAAAGGAGTGGCACGGTAGAAAGGAAATCCAGATCGGCATTGCTTATATCTATGGTGATATATGAATCCAACCA